>JBFGTT010000705.1:0-1579 GCA_041565995.1 Rhodothermales bacterium | reverse complement strand
GTGGAGGAGGCGGGGCGGCCCCGCTGCGTCTCGTGCAACCTGTGCGCGCGCGCCTGCCCGCCGATGGCCATCTCGATGCAGTCGAAAGAAATCGACGAGCCGGTCAGCGCCAAGGAGCGCGAGCCGGCGTGGTTCGAGATCAACATGCTGCGGTGCATCTACTGCGGCTTCTGCGAAGAGGTCTGCCCCGAAGAGGCCATCGTGATGTCGAAAGAGTACGACCTGACGTTTCAGAGTCGCGACGAAGCCGTCTTCGGACTGGAGCGCCTGCTGGTGCCCGTCGAGCGCCTGACCGACCGCCTCGACTACCTCCACCGCTACAAGGACCCGCAGTACGGGCCGGCGTGGGCCTTCCAGGAGGACAACAACCTGCACAGCCTCAAGGACCGGCGCTTCTTGAAGTGGCTCGTCGAAGCGGGGCTGGAAGACCTCGAAAACACACACTTGCGCCCCGAAGAACCCCTCGCCGCCGACAACGACTGGGGCGGGGCGCGCTCCGCCGCCGCCGAGGCCGCCAACGACGAAGCAACCGGGGCCTGAGTGCCGCTTCATCCGGAAACTGGCTGATTCGTTGCAGGTTGCAAAGTATGGAGGGTTGGGGGTGTGGGCGTTGCGGAGGGGGTTTCGAGGATCGAAGATAGCGGATCGCCCGGCAGCGCCCGCTCTCCTCGATCCTCAATCTTCTACCCTCGATCTTCTCTCCCCCCGTCCGTCCTCCCCCCGCGATGCCGACCGCCGACCTCCGCGCTGCGCTGCTCGACCAGCTCGCCTACCTGATCGATGAGGTCGAGGCCCTCAAGAGCGTCGTGGACCGCGTGCCGCCGCCGGTGCAGCAGGCCCGCCCGCCCGGCCAGCCGCTCTCGATGAAAGAGACCTACGGCCTGCTCGCCACGCTGGACGAGGCCGTCTACCTGCCGTGCCTGCGGCGGATGATGGCCGAAGACGAGCCGGCCTTCGAGGCGGTGGACGAGCAGGCGCTGGCCCGGCAGGCCGGCTGGAACGCCCGGCCGATGGCGCGCATCCTCGACCGCGTGCAGGCCGCCCGCCGCCGCCTCGTGGCCCGCTTGCGCGCGCTCCCGCCCGAGGCGTGGACCCGCGCGGGCGTCTTCGGCGGCGTCCGCCGCGACGTCTACGCCCTGGCCCACCACCTCACACAGCACGACGCCGACCTGCTGCGCGCCGTCGGCTACCGCCTCCACGAAGCCCACCTCAGCAGCCGCCCGCAAGACCTGCCGAAGTAGACCGCGCCGACGCCGGGCGATTCGTCCAACTTTTTTACCTTTTTCCCCACCGGGGCCGCGCATTACTGGCGCCGTTGTTATACGTTAGAGAAGCGCCGACGCCGCTTTCGGGTGCAGCGGCGCGCTCGCCTTCATCCTCCAACCCCGCCCATGTCCAGGACCGGCCTTACGTACGAGCAGTTGGACACGGCTTTCCACCATCGGAACTTCAAGCCGCTCTATTTCCTCTACGGCGAGGAGACGTTCCTGATGGACGAGTTGCAGCAGGTGCTCATCGCGCACGCGCTGGCCCCGCACGAGCGCGACTTCAACCTGGATCTCATCTACGGCGCCGAGGC
>JBFGTT010000704.1:0-1583 GCA_041565995.1 Rhodothermales bacterium | reverse complement strand
CAGGCGCACCATCTCCAGGTCTTCGAAGATCGGAATCTCCGGAAAGCCGCCGAGCGCCTCGAACACGGCGCGACGCACGAACAGGCCCCGGTCGCCGAAACACAGGCGCGGCCAGGCGAAACGCGTGCAGAAACTGTAACAGCGCAGCAGCGGCGTCTCGACGTCGAAGCGGAGGCGGAAGGCGCCGGCTTCCACCGCCGGATCGGCCAGCGCCGCGCGCACGGCGGCGAAGGCGTCGGGAGGCAGCAGCGTGTCGGCGTGGAGGAACAGAAGCACCTCGCCGGCAGCCTCGCGCGCACCCCGATTCATCTGCACGGCACGCCCCGGCGGCGCCTCCAGCACCGTGGCGTAGGCCGCCGCCAGCGCCCGCGTGGCGTCCTGCGAGCCGCCGTCCACCACGATCACCTGGCGAGGCCCCGGCTGCGCCGCCACGGCCCGCAGCGTCCGCTCGATGCGCGACGCCTCGTCGAGCGCCGGGATGACGACGGAGATTTTCATCGGCGTAGGCGGTCCTTCACCACCACGTCTGTTTCATGCAAAAGACGGAGCCGCCCGCCTTCAGAAACTCGCTCAGGTCGAGTTCGACGGGGAGGAAGCCGGCCCGGCGGAGGCGGCGGCAGGTCTCGTCGCAGCCGCGCTGGATGAGCACGTTCCGCCCGTCCGGGCAGTGGGCGTTGCAGGCCAGAAGGCGGCGTGCCTCGTCTTCCGGCGCCGTCACGATGCGCTCGAAGCAGCGCCGGATGAGGGCGAGGCCCTCGGGCCGCAGAGCGCCCGGATAGATCATCACGCTGCGCGCGTCGAGAACGCAGAAGCAGGTGTCGAGGTGGTAGAAGTCGGGGTCGTCGAGGGCGAGGGCCAGGACGCGCAGGCCGAGCCGCCGGGCCAGGCAGGCGTAGACGCCGGGGTCGGTGCGGAAGCCGTAGCCGCCCCAGAGCAGGAAACGCCCGGGGTGCCAGAGGGCGTCGCCCATGCCCTCGAAGTCGCCGTCGAGGTCGTCGGGCAGACGCTCGACGTGGTAGCCCCGGCCACGAAAGAACGCCACGACGTGCGGCACCTCGTCGCGGCGCTGCGGGGCGCGCATCCGGCCGGGCACCACGCCGCGCGTGCCGTCGGGGGCCAGGTAGGGCAACGTCTGGTTGGCGCAAAAGACCATGTCGCACAGCCCGGCCTGCCCCTCGATGGCTTCGACGGCGAGGCCGAGGCGCTCGTAGGCCGCGCGCAGCGCCTCCCACTGCCGCCGCGCCGCCGCCGGGTCCACCGTGCCGACGCGGCCCTCCATGTGCGGGTTGATGACGTATTGCACGTCGAAATGATCGGGCGTCGTCAGCAACACGCGGCGCGGCGCCGGCAGCACGGGCACGTCCTCCAGCGCGAAGTCGAGGTCGGTGAGACGATGATAGACCATGACAACCTGCAACGCCCGACGCGCGGCGAAAGATCGGCACGCGGCGCCGGGCAGCGCGCCGGTAAGAAAAAAACCCTTCGGGCCGTAGCAGACCCGAAGGGTTGGGGATAGGACGGCCCACGAGCCTCGGCGCAGGCTACCGCAACGACGAAAGCGTGGCGTTGTCGACGAAGAAGTT
>JBFGTT010000703.1:0-1676 GCA_041565995.1 Rhodothermales bacterium | reverse complement strand
GGACCACCGCCTCGGAGACCAACAACGCCGGCTTCGAAATCCAGCGCGCCGCCAACAACCAATGGCACACGCTCGGATGGGTCGATGGACACGGCACCACGCTCGAAGCCCAGTCCTACGCCTACCGCGTCCACGACCTGCAACCCGGTCGCTACACCTTCCGCCTCAAACAGATCGACTACGACGGCACGTTCGAGTTCAGCCCCGAAGTCGAAGTCCTCGTCGAGATGGCCGAGCGCTTCGTCATCGAGCCGGTCTACCCGAATCCGTTCAACCCGCAGGCGACGTTCCGTTTCGCGGTGCGTCATGCGCAGCGGGTGCGGGTGGATCTCTACGACGTGCTGGGTCGCCGGGTGCAGGGGCTGTACGCCGGGGAGCCTCCGACGGGTCAGTTGCAGGAGGTGCGGATCGACGGGAGCGGATTGCCGAGCGGTTTGTACTTGGTGCGGGTCGTCGGCGAGACGTTCAGCCAGACGCAGCAGGTGACGTTGCTCAGGTGAGAGCCGGCAGCCTGGCCGGGCCACCGCAGGCGCGCATCCACCCTCCGGTTTTTGATAAGCCGGAGGGTTTTTTCTACGACGTCGGGTCGGACGAGCACGGCTCGATGCGGCGGGCCGGGTAAAAAAGTAGTCGATGTTACGAAATGTAATCACGAAATGGGTCGTAGCGACACCGCCAGCGTGCCGGCGGCCCCGGCGAGCGCTTCACAGAGGCTTCTTGCGCCGCCCCCGTTCCGTTTGAGGATGTCCGGTTAGCGGGCTGCCCGTCGCGGTGCATCGTCCCGGAGAACGCGTGCAGCGCCATCGCCGAGGTTGGAGCGCCGTTCGGCACGGCAGGCCGCCGGAGCCGCTATCCGGACATGCTGATTCTGAAAGTCCGGCTGGCGACACTTCGATAGGCGCATGGCCGGGCAGAATCGACGATTTCGGCCTCGTTGTGGTGCTCTTCTTGCGCAAAGGCTCATTTAAGAAGTCGCTTTAGGACTCGATACAGCCCTAGAGTTGTGACCAGGTGCCAGGACGTACGCCGCCGGTTCGGGGTGTCTGGGATCCAGACTGTGTTGCAGCACAGGGGCTGAAGATGAATCGTGAAGCGAGCGCCCTTTGATTCGATACCCTCCGACACCATCTCGAGGCGGTCATGCCTGCTGTGATGAACCGATCATGTTCCGCGCCGCGCCGCGTGCTCCGACACGCCCGGCGCCTGGCCTTTTGTAGTTTGCTGATGCTTGCTTTGCTCTGGATGCAGCCCCGCGCGGCGCAGGCCCAGGAAATCTGCTACGCCGTGGCCGACGCCGGCGGCGGCAATGGCGGCGACGACCTGCTGACGCAGGTGGACCGCAACACCGGCGCCGAGACCACCATCGGCACGGGGCTGGGCACCAACAACGTCGAGGCCATCGCCTTTTCCCCCTTCTCAGGCATCCTCTACGGCGCCAACGCCGGCCAGTTCGGAAGCATCAACACCACCACGGGTGTCTTCTCCCCCATCGGCACCGGATTCGGCACGGGCAACGGCGTGCTCGGCCCCGTCTCCTTCAGCGACGTCGACGCACTGCACTTCGACCCCTACCCCGGCGAACTCTACGGCGTCACCCGGCGCGGCAACGGCAACGACGGCAACAACGACGTCATGTTTCAGATCAACCGCGTCACCGGCGCCTTCCTCCCCGGCGT
>JBFGTT010000702.1:0-1740 GCA_041565995.1 Rhodothermales bacterium | reverse complement strand
CCTTCAGGCCGCCGCGCCGGAGGCCCGGCGCCGCAGCAGCAGGCCGAGTTGCGTGCCGGCGGCGCCGCCCACCGCGCCCAGCAGCGCGCCGATCAGCAGGGTCAACCCAACGACGACGAAGCCGGGCAGGTTTCCCAGGATGCCGCCGAGCGCGTCGGCCATGGCCTGCACCGGGCGCGCAGCCACGGCGTAGTTGTAGGCCACGAGCGCGAGCCATCCCAGCGCCACGCCAGCGCCGCCGACGAGCCATCCCCGCCGCCCCACCCACACGCCCGCCGCGACGCCGGCCAGGAGGGTCCACCCCCAGCCGAGGAGCAGGTGCAGGACGAGGGCGAGCAGGGCGGTGACGAGGAGTTTCATGGGCCTCACGCCTGCTGCTGCTGTTGCTGGTAACGGCGGGCGAAGCGGGTGATCTTCTCGACGGCCTCCTCGATCTGGTCCAGCGCGGTGGCGTAGGAGCAGCGTACGTAGCCCGCCCCGCTCGGCCCGAAGGCGTCGCCGGGGACGACGGCCACGTGCTCCTCCTGCAATAGCTGCTGCGCGAAGTCTTCCGAGGTGAGGCCCGTCGAGCGGATGTCCGGGAAGCAGTAGAAGGCGCCTTCCGGCTCGAACGTCGGCAATCCGGCGGCGCGCAGGCCGTCGACGATGGCGCGGCGGCGCTCGTCGTAGGCGCGGCGCATCGCCTCGACCTCGTCCTGGCACGCTTCGAGGGCGGCCACCCCGCCGTACTGCGAGGGCGTCGGCGCGCTCATGATGATGTACTGGTGGAGCTTGTACATCGCCTTGTAGATCGGCTCCGGCGCGCAGGCGTAGCCCAGGCGCCAGCCCGTCATCGCGTAATTCTTCGAGAAGCCGCCCAGCAGCACCGTCCGCTCGCGCAGCGCCTCGATGGCGGGCAGACACACGTGCCCCTGCGCGTACGCCTCGCCGTAGACCAGCCGGTCGTAGATCTCGTCGGAGAGCACCAACAGGTCGTGTTCGACGACGACCTCGGCGATCTCCTCCAGCGTCCGGCGGCGCAGCACCGCGCCCGTGGGATTGTTGGGATAGGCCAGGAAGAGCACCTTCGTGCGCGGCGTGATGCGCCGGGCGATGTCCTCCGCCGTCACCTGGAAGTCGTTCTCGACCGAGGTGGGCACGTAGACCACCTTGCCGCCGGCAAAGATCGCCGTGGGGCCGTAGGAGACGAAGCACGGCTCCGGGATCAGGATCTCGTCGCCCGGATCGAGCAGCGCCAGCATCGCCAGTTGCAACGCCTCGCTGACGCCGACCGTCACGAGGACCTCGCGCGCCGGGTCGTAGCCGACGCCGTAGAGCCGCTGGAGTTCGGCGGCGATCCGCTCGCGCAGTTCGATCAGCCCGGCATTCGACGTGTACCCCGTCTTGCCGGCCTCCAGCGCGGCGATGGCCGCGTCGATGATGGGCCGGGGCGAGACGAAGTCCGGCTCGCCGATACCCAGCGAGATGACGTCGTCCATCGTGGCGGCGATTTCGAAGAAGCGGCGGATCCCACTCGGCGGCACGGTCTGCACGCGGCGGGAGAGGCGGGTGGCTACGTCGAGCGAGGCGGTGATCGACATGGCGGCTTCCGGGCTGATGACAGAAAAGGGGACGACGCGGCACGCCAAGATAACGCGCCGACGGTTAATTATCAGACCTCGAACGTGATGCCCTGCGCCAGCGGCAAGGCGTGGCCGTAGTTGACGGTGTTGGTGACGCGGCGCATGTAGTTCTTCCAGG
>JBFGTT010000701.1:0-1756 GCA_041565995.1 Rhodothermales bacterium | reverse complement strand
TCGGAGAGCGTGAGGCCCCGGCGAAGGGCCGTCTTTTCGAGCGACGCCGCGCCGAGCGTCCCGAAGTCCGCGTAGCGGTCGGTGAGGGTGGCGACGAAGGCCGACCGGAGCATTTCGGCGAACCACGCGCCTCGCGCCGCCGCCTCGCCGAAGACCCGCTCGAAGGCCGGGTCGAGCGCCGCCAGGTCGAGCAGCGTTTCGTTGACGTCGAAGACGAGGACGCGGGGCATGGCCTGCTCCGGGGAACGTAGCGCGTCGTCAGATCCCTGAGGCGATGAGCAACTCGATGTCGCGGTGGGGCATGTTGAACATCATCGCCAGGGTTTTCTTGGTCAGGTGCCGGCGGTAGACGTAGGCGCCGTTGCGCAGCCCCACGTTGCGCCAGAGCGCCTCGTTGATCGAGCCGACCTCGCCGATCTGGATGAGGTAGGGCACGAGCACGTTGTTGAGCGCGTAGGTGGCCGTGCGCGCCGCGTTCGAGGGCATGTTGGGCACGCAGTAGTGGATCACGTCGTGCAGGCGGAAGACCGGCTTCGAGTGCGTCGTCGGGCGGCTCGTCTCGATGCATCCGCCCTGGTCGATGACGGCGTCGACGATGACCGAGCCGGCGCGCATCTCGCGCACGACGTCTTCGTGGACGAGCACGGGGGAGCGCTGCCCGTCGGACATCATGGCGCCGATGACCACGTCCGCCGAGAGCACCGCGTGGCGGACGTACTGCGTCGAGGCCATCGCCGTGGTGATGCGGCGGTCGAGGAAGTGTTCGAGCGTGCGGAGCGCGCCCAGGTCGGTGTCGAGCACGATGACGTGGGCGCCGAAGCCCAGCGCCGTGCGCGCGGCCCACTCGCCCACGACGCCCGCGCCGAGGATGACCACCGTCGAGGGCGGCACGCCGGAGATGCCGCCGAGCATGACGCCCTTGCCGCCCTCGGCGCTTTCGAGGTAGCGTGCGGCGATCTGCACGGCCATCGACCCCATGATCTCGTGCATCATGCGGACGATGGGGAAGGAGCCGTCGGAGTCGCGCATGAACTCGAAGCCGATGCCGGTGATGCCCAGTTCCATCAGGCGGTGCAGGAAGGCGGTGGTGGTCTCGCCCAGGTGCAGGGCCGAGATGAGCAGTTGCTTCTCCTGCAACAGGTTCATCTCGTCGCCCGTGGGCGGCCCCACCTTGACGATCAACTGCGCCTTGCTGTAGAGGTCGGCGGGCGAGTCGGCCAGCAGGGCGCCGGCCTCGGCGTATTCTTCGTCGGTGAAATGCGCCTGGAGGCCGGCCCGCGTCTCGACGTGCACCTCGTGGCCGTTGGCGACCAGCGCCGAGACGCCGCTCGGGGCCAGCGCCACGCGTCGCTCTTCATTCGAAACCTCGCGCGGCACACCGATGCGCAACGCCTTGTGCTGCTCACGCAAGGGCAGCGGGCGTTCCTTGGTCATCAGGCCCCGTTCGAGCGCCAGCCCTTGCAGCGCAGGAATTTCCATGATGCGTCGGCGGATCAGGAGGATCTTGAAAGGTCTAGATCTGGAAATATAAGGTTTTGCCAGCACATTTCGCGCATGTTGCCTGCCGTCGGGCGGATTGGTTACTGGAAAATGGGATTTTGGAATGGGAAATTGGGAATGGGTTGGCCGAAGCGCCACCCCCACCGTTTCCCCTTTTCGATTTCCTCTTTCAGTCGCCTCGCGTCCGAATTTTCCTACGTCCCGGCAGCCGCCTTCCCGCCGAGCCAGGCGTAGACGAGGATGCCGGCGGCCACGG
>JBFGTT010000700.1:0-1771 GCA_041565995.1 Rhodothermales bacterium | reverse complement strand
GCCCCGCCCGTTCGAAGAGATCCCGGAGGACTGGAAAGACAACCACGTCGTCGTCAGCCTCCACGGGCCCGTAGAGCAGTACGTGGGCGAGGTGCCCTTCCACACCGTCGCACTCGAATGGGACGTGCCGCCGCTGCCCGACGACGCCGCCGACGAAGAAGCCGCCCGCGCCCGCTTCGAAGACATCTACCGGACGCTCTCCGCACGCATCCGCGCCTTGATGGAGACGCTGCACGGCGAGGAGGCTGCCTGACATGGCCGATCAACCCCTGGAACAGACAAAACGCCGCGTCGCCGAGACGGACGGGCACCACCCCGAGGTCGTCGCGCGCGCCTTCGCCAAGCTGCGGGGCACCGGCGCGATGGACCGCCGCAACGCCGCCTGGTTCCTCGACAAAGCCTTGCAAGGATTGATCTTCCTGGGCGGCATCTCCGCCATCGTCTTCGTCCTGGGCATCTTCGTCTTTATCACCAAAGAAGGCTTTTCGTTTCTGACCGAACGGTTCGACCTGGCGGAGTTCTTCGGCTCGCCCAACTGGCGGCCTACCTCGGCGCGGCAACCCACCTACGGCGCGCTGGCGCTCATCGCCGGCACCGCCAGCGTCACCGGCATGGCGATGCTCGTGGCCATCCCGTTTTCGCTGGGCGCGGCCATCTACATCGGCGAGTTTGCCTCCGGGCGCCGGCGCGAAATCCTCAAGGTGCTCGTGGAATTGCTGGCGGCCATCCCGTCGGTCGTCTGGGGGTTCATCGGGCTGAGCATCATGAACAAGCTCATCATCGACCTCTTCGACGTGCCCATCGGGCTGAACATCTTGAACGCGGGCGTCATCCTCGGCCTGATGGCCGCGCCCATCATGACGACCATCGCCGAGGACGCGCTCAAGGCGGTGCCGGACGACTTCCGGCAGGCCGCCGAGGCGATGGGCGCCACGCGCTGGCAGATCATCCGCAAGGTGGTGCTGCCGGCGGCCAAGAACGGCCTCGTGGCCGCCGTGCTGCTGGGCGTCGGGCGCGGCTTCGGCGAGACGATGGCCGTGCTCATGGCGACGGGCCACGCCGTGCAGATCCCCGGCAGCATCTTCGACTCGGTGCGCGCGCTGACGGCCACCATCGCCGCCGAACTGGGCGAGACCGCCGTCGGCTCCGAGCACTACGGCGCGCTCTTCACGCTGGGCATCTTCCTGTTCCTGATCACCTTCCTGATCAACCTCACCGCCGACCTGGTCGTGCGCGGCATCCGGAAAAAATGAGGGGGGCGTATGAGAGTATGGGAGCGAAAGTCGTGTACTCCCACACCCCCAAACCCCCATACGCAAAAATGTTCACCGCAACGCAACGTAACGTCCAAAACGACCGGGTGCAGCGGCGCTTCCGGGTGCTGTTCCTGGGGATGACCGTGCTGCTGATCCTGCCGGTGGTCATCATCCTGGCGCTGCTCATCGTCCGGGGCGGGCCCATCTTCTCGCTCTCGTTCCTGTTCGACTTTCCCACGGACGGGATGACGGCGGGCGGCATCTTCCCGGCGCTGCTGGGCACCATCCTGCTGGTGCTGGTGGCCCTCGTCTGCTCGGTGCCGTTGGGCATCGCCGCGGCCCTCTACCTGAGCGAGTACGCCGCCGACAACTGGCTCACGCGGGCCATCAACCTGGCTATCATCAACCTGGCCGGCGTGCCCTCCATCGTACACGCACTCTTCGGCGTGGGGGCCTTCGTGCTCTTCTTCGGCTTCGGCACGAGCATCCTGGCGGCCAGCCTGACGCTGGCCATC
>JBFGTT010000699.1:0-1801 GCA_041565995.1 Rhodothermales bacterium | reverse complement strand
GCTTGCCCGCGTGTCATCCCGAACGAACGTGAGGGATCCCCGTCGGTAAAACCAGGCTTACATGGAATCGCTGGGGATCCCTCCTCCCTGCGGTCGTCGCGATGACACGGCTTTTGCACAAGCATTTCCCAGAACGGATATTACAGGTCGCTCCTACGGAGCTTGCTCGGGGGGCGGGCTGGTGCTACAAACAGGTCGCCCTTCCAGGGCTTCTCCGGGATCGAGTGGGCAGCCCCGTCTCCGCCTCGTCCCATCGATTCCCCCGCTCGCCGATTCCTCCGCTCGTCCTCTCGCCAATTGGCCCGCTCGCCGATTCCTCCTCTCGTACCCTCGTCCACACGTCCCTCAATAGCCTACGGCGGCGTTTTCGCCGCGTGTGTCGGCGCCGCCGAAGTAGACGCGGCCGGTGCGGGCGCTCCGCAGGCGGTCGAGGCCGGAGGGATCGATCTGCGTGTCGGCGCCTTCGTAGTGGACGGTGACGGCGTCGGCCTGGCCCCAGGTGCCGTAGCTGGGGCGGACGTGCCAGCCGCGCCGTTCGAGGTTGTGCACCACGTCCTGCTGCAACGCAAACGGTTCGTAGCGCAACTCGTCGGGCAGCCACTGGTGGTGAAAACGCGGCGCCGAGACGGCCTCCTGGACGTTCATCCCGTGGTCGATCACGTTGAGGATCACCTGGTAGACCGTGGTGATGATGGTCGAGCCGCCGGGCGTGCCGACGACCATGAAGAGCCGCCCCTGCGGATCCTCGACGAGCGAGGGCGTCATCGACGAGAGCATCCGTTTGCCGGGGGCGATGGCGTTGGCCTCGGTGCCCACGAGGCCGAACATGTTGGGCACGCCGGGCTTGGCGCTGAAGTCGTCCATCTCGTTGTTGAGGAAGAAGCCCGCGCCGTCGACGACGACGTAGGAGCCGTAGCCGCCGTTGATGGTCGTGGTGACGCTGACGGCGTTGCCGGCGTCGTCGACGACCGAGTAATGCGTCGTCTCGGTCGATTCGTAGGCGTAGGGGTCGCCGTGGGTGACCTTCGCGCTGGTGTCGGCGCGGTAGGGGTTGAAGTCCTCCATCCGGCGGCGCATGTAGTCCTTCTCGACGAGCGCCTCGACGGGCACCTCCACGAAGTCGGGGTCGCCCAGGTACTCGGCGCGGTCGGCGTAGACGCGGCGCATGGCCTCGCCCATCAGGTGGACCGTAGCGCTGGCGTTCCAGCCCATCGCGCCCAGGTCGTACGGCTCGGCGGCGTTGAGCAGTTGCAGCAGCGCCACGCCGCCCGAGGACGGCGGCCCCATCGAGAGCACCCGGTAGCCGCGATAGCGCCCCGTGACGGGCGGACGTTCGACGGCCTGGTAGGCTTCCAGGTCGGCGTGCGTAATCAGTCCGCCGCCGCGTTCCATCTCGGCCACGATCAGGTTCGCCGTCTGGCCCTTGTAGAAGCCGTCGCGCCCGTGGTCGCGGATGCGCTTGAGCACCTCGGCCAGGTCCTTTTGGACGAACACCTCGCCCTCCTGGTAGCGCTGCGTCGAATCGCCCTTGGTGAAGTATTTGCGGGTGCTCTCGAACTCGGAAAAGGCGGGGTAGTAGGCGTTGAAGCGGCTGGCGTGGCGGTAGGTGAGGCGGAAGCCCTGCTCGGCCAGGCGGATGGCGGGGGCGAGCACGTCGGCCAGGGGAAGCGTGCCGTACTGCGCGTGCGCCTGGAGCAGGCCCGCCACCGAGCCGGGAACGCCGGAGGCCAGGTAGCCCTTGCGGCTCCAGGCCGGCACCGCCTCGCCGTGCTCGTCGAGGTACATGTCGCGGTGCGCCTTC
>JBFGTT010000698.1:0-1811 GCA_041565995.1 Rhodothermales bacterium | reverse complement strand
TTGGCCTTGGCCTTTGTGTGGGCTTACCTGATGGGCATCTGGTTGCATGAGCATGTGGCAGCCATCAAGCTGAAGCGGCATGGGCGGCGGGCGCAGAGTCTGTTCCGCTATGGCTTGGATTACCTACGCGAGGTCTTGTTGAATCCCACCAGTGCGCGGATGCGCCTGCGATGGCCGCGCTGTTTACAGGTTTTGTCCGGTACATAGCCTATGTTATACCCATTAATACATAAGCCCTTGCAAATCAATGACTTGCAAGGGCTCTTTGTGGGTCCTAGTGGATTCGAACCACCGACCTCTACGATGTCAACGTAGCGCTCTAACCAACTGAGCTAAGGACCCGGCGCGTAGCGAACCTGCAATATATCCTCGGACGTTGCCGCTTGTCAACCTTGCCAACGCCGCAGGCCGGCGCAGGATCTCGCTTCATCGAAACTTGAAGCGCGTCGAGGCCGAGGGCGCCCCTCACGGATGCCGGACGCTGGCGCTGCCGAAGGGTTCGGAGGTCTCGGCGGTATCGATGACGGCGTTTTCGAGCACCAGTTGCAGGCGCAGCACGCCCATTTCCTGCTCCTTCGTGCAGACGACGGCGGCGCCGAGGACCGTCCCGAGAAACGCTTCGTCGGGCACCCGCAGTCCGTTGAAGGTGGCGCTCGTGGTGCCGGCGTCGGTGGTCAACTCGATGGTGCAGGTGGCCGCGAGTTGAGCCGTGCCCTCCAGGCGCAAGAAGTAGCGACTGCCCGCGACCCGGTCTTCCTGGCTATCGCAAGCCGGCAACGCCAGCAGCGCCAGCAGCAGCCCTACGATGGCGCGATGCCGTTTCATACGTTCCTGGTCGACACTCGGTGGAACCCGCGTGCGCCTGTAACACGCGGCGGAGCGGGGAGTTCTGCCGGCTTGCGTCGCGCGCCTCGATCCTGGAGCACGTTCGGGCGTATGAAGAGCCTGCCTCCGACGCCCCACAGCCCCCGACGATCCGCGTGCCTGCATCCCCGATGCCCTCGCTCTCCGAAGATGGCCAGCTGGCCGGTCCTGCCGCTGCCGCCGCGCTGATCCGCTCCCGGCGCACCATCCACCTCTTCGAGCCGGAGCCGCCGCCGCGAGAGACGGTCCTGGCCGCCATCGACCTGGCGCGCTGGGCGCCCAACCACCGCCTGACCGAGCCGTGGCGCTTCTACCTGCTCGGACGCGAGACGGCCGAGGCCCTCGCCTGCCTCAACGCCGAGATCGTCGGGCGGGAGCGGGGGCCGAAGGCGGCGCAGGCCAAGCTGCAGCGCTGGCGCTCGATGCCCGGCTGGCTCGTCGTCACGTCCTGCCGGGCGGACGACCCCGTCATCTCGCAGGAGAACTACGCGGCCTGCTGCTGCGCCATCCAGAACCTGCAACTCTACCTCTGGAGCGAGGGCGTCGGGACGAAGTGGGGCACCGGCGCCGTCACGCGCGATCCGCGCTTCTTCGACCTGCTCGGCGTCGATCCCGTGCGGGAGCAACTCGTGGGTATGTTCTGGTACGGCTACCCCGCCGCCGTCCCCGAAGCGCGGCGCAAGGCCGTCGAAGAGATCGTCACGGAACTGCCTTGAGGGGGAAGCAGGCGGGCCGGTTCCAGGCTCGCCTGCGGCCACGGCTCACCAGCGCACGCTCAGGTGCAGGACCGGCAGCGCGCCGTAGGGCGGCGGCGGCGCGACGGAGAGCGCGAGGTCGGCGGCGGCGTCCTGGTTGGCGCGGTTGGCGGCGCGCAGGGCCGTCAGCGCGGCCAGCAGGCGGTTGGCGACGAGCGTCGAGATGAAGAGCGTGCGGCGGCGGCTCCAGGC
>JBFGTT010000697.1:0-1821 GCA_041565995.1 Rhodothermales bacterium | reverse complement strand
GCCACGTACCGGCTGTAGGAGGCGTCGCTGAGCAAAAACGTGATGAAGCGCCACGCGGCTTCCCGGTGCGGCGAGTCCTTGCTGACGACCCACAGGTAGGAGCCGCCCGAACTGACCGACGCCGCCTTCGCAGGCACCGGCGCCACGCCGAACTCCAGGCCCGGATAGTTCTCGCGCAGCCAGCGGACCACGTGGATCTCGCGCAGGAACATCGCCACACGCCTCTGCCCGAAGCCCTGCTGGTCGCCCTCCAGCTCCACCGAATCGATCTTTTTGTCGAGGATGGTCTGGTAGAAGGCGAGCGCTTCGCGTCCGGCAGGCGCGTTGAAGCGGGCCTCGGTGCCGTCCTCGTTGAAGGGCCGCCCCCCGGCGGCGTACAGGAACGTGAACCACTTCTCGGCGATGCCCGGCTTGAAGCCGGTTTTGCGGAGCGAGAAGCCCGCGCGCACCGGCGTGCCGTCCTCGCGGCGCACGGTCAGGCGGTCGGCAACGTCGATCAGTTCGTCCCAGGTGCGGGGTGGGTACTCCGGGTCCATCCCGGCCTCTCGAAACATCTTTTTATTGTAGTAAAGGACGGTCCAGGCGGCTTCGCCGACGATGCCGTAGCACGTGCCGTCGAAGTAGGGAGCACGGCGGACCATCTCGTTGAGGCTGTTTTCTTTCACCATGCGCTCGATGACAGGCGGCGCCGGGGCCAAAAGCCCCAGCCGCGCATACTCGGCCACGACGTTATCGACGGCCTGGAACACGTCGGGCGCCTGCCCGCTGCTGAAACGCAGCCGCAGCTTGATCTCGAAGTCTTTGAGCGAGTTGCCGGGAAACTGCTCGATGATTACGTCTACGTCGGGGTTGGCGGCTTCGAAGGTTGCTTCGGCCCAGCGGTAAAAGTCGACCTGTTTGGTGCTGATCATCAGCATGAACACGCGCACGGGGACGCGCCCGTCGCCGCCGGGAGCACGCTGTTCGGCGACGCAACCGCTCAGAGCCACCAGGCACGCCAGGAGGAGCACGGAGGGCGGAAGGCGAAGAGTGGAAGGCGGAATCTTCATAATACGCTAGCCTCTCGACGTGGACTTATCCTTTCAACCCGGTCATCGTAACGCCCCGGATGAACTGGCGTTGCATCAGCAGGAAGAACGCGATGACGGGCGCTACGGCTATCGTCGAGGCAGCCATCATCTTGACGTATTCGGGGTTGTTGATGTCCGAAAAGCCGAGAATGCCTACCTCGATGGGCTTGAGCGCTTCGGTGTTGAGGACGATGAGCGGCCAGAGGAAGTCGCTCCAGGACCACATGAAGACGAAGATGCTGTAGGCGGCCAGCGTGGGCCGGATGAGCGGGAGCACGACGTGGGTGTACGTCCGCAGCGGCCCGGCTCCGTCGATGCGCGCGGCGTCGAGCAGGTCGTCGGGGATGCCCAGGATGGTCTGGCGGAACAGGAAGATCCCGAACGGCTCCATCAACCCGATGACGACGACGGCCCAGTACGTGTCCACCCAGCCGAAATCGACCATCATTTCGTAGAGCGTCAGCATCTTGATCTGAAACGGGATCATCATGGTGACGAGGATCGCGCCGAAGAGCCAGTCGCGCCCCGGAAACCTCAGTTTGGCGAAGACGAAGCCGGCCAGCGAGCAGAAGAAGAGGCTCGGGAGCATCCGGAGCACGGTATAGAGGCCACTGTTGAGATAATACCGGAGCATGGGGCGCTCGGTAAACACGTCCCGGTAATTTTCCCAGGTGATTTCGGCGGGAAAAAAGGCCCGGAGCACTGCGCCGAGCCGGCGGGGGGTATCGAAAAAGGCCTCCGCGTCGGCGAG
>JBFGTT010000696.1:0-1865 GCA_041565995.1 Rhodothermales bacterium | reverse complement strand
GGAGGCGTTGCCATGCGCGTGTTTGCCAGGACGCTTTTGCGAGGGATCTCCGCAGCGCTGCCGGCGCTCCTCCTGCTGACGGCGGCGGGCTGCGGCGCGGCGCAGGGAGAACGCGAATCCGATGCCGACCTCATCGCCGACATCGAACGCTACCGGCACGAGCGCATCGAAGCCCTCAAAAAGCCCGATAGCTGGCTGACGCTGGCCGGGCTGTACTGGCTCCGGGAGGGCGAGAACACCTTCGGCAGCGACGCCTCGAACGACGTGGTCTTCCCCGAAGGCACGGCGCCCGCGCATATCGGCACCTTCACGCGGACCGGCGGCAGCGTGCGCGTGCGCATCGAGCACGGCGTCGAGGTCTTGCACGAGGGGCAGCCGGTGGACACCCTCACGCTGGCCTCCGACGCCGGGGAGGCGCCGACCGTCCTGCGCCTCGGCACGCTGAGCTGGTACGTGATCGAACGCGACGGGCGGCTCGGCATCCGCCTCAAGGATAGCCAGAACCCGGCCCTGCTCGCCTTCGAGGGCATCGACACGTTTCCCATCGACCTGGCCTGGCGGCGGACCGCGCGCTTCGAACCCTACGATCCGCCCAAGATCATCCCCATCCTCAACGTCACCGGCACCATCAGCCAGGAGACCGCGCCCGGCGCCGTCGTCTTCGACGCGGGCGGCCAGTCCTACCGCCTCGACGTGACCGGCGCCCCCGGCGACTCGGCCTTCTTCGTCATCTTCGGCGACCAGACCAACGGCGAAGAGACCTACGACGCCGGACGCTACCTCTGGGTGGACGCCCCCGACGCCGACGGACGCCTGGTGATCGACTTCAACAAGGCGTACAACCCGCCGTGTGTCTTCACGCCCTACGCCACCTGCCCGCTGCCGCCGCGCCAGAACCGCCTCCCCCTCCGCATCGAAGCCGGCGAGCAGACCTACGGCAAGCACTGATGGGGATGTTGGGCATTGGGAAATGGTTGGACGTAGCGCCCTCCTACATCATTTTCCCTTTGCTATTTCCCATTTTCCAGTAACCATTTTCTATTTTCCAGTTCCCCTTTCCCGTTTTCCCAAAGCTGGAATCCCGCCATGAGCAAGCTGACCAAGATCATCCTTTCCGAGAAAGACGCGCCGACGCACTGGTACAACCTCAACGCCGACCTCGGCGCCCTCGACGTCGTGCTGCCGCCGCCGCTGCATCCGGGCACGGGGCAGCCCATCGGGCCGGAAGCCCTGGCGCCGCTCTTCCCGATGGAACTCATCAAGCAGGAGGTGAGCCGCGAGCGCTTCATCGAGATCCCGGAGGCCGTGCGCGACGTGTACCGGCTCTGGCGCCCGACGCCGCTCTACCGCGCCCATCGCTGGGAAAAGGCACTCGACACGCCGGCCAGGATTTTCTACAAGTACGAGGGCGTCAGTCCTTCGGGCAGCCACAAGCCCAACACGTCCGTCGCCCAGGCCTACTACAACGCGCAGGAGGGCACCCGGCGCATCACCACGGAGACCGGCGCCGGGCAGTGGGGCAGCGCCCTGAGCTTCGCCTGCCAGCTCTTCGGCCTCGCCTGCAAGGTCTACATGGTCAAGGTCAGCTACGAGCAGAAGCCCTACCGCCGCGTGCTGATGGAGACGTGGGGCGCTACGGTCGTGCCCAGTCCCAGCCGCGAGACCAACGCCGGACGCGCCATCCTGGCCGAACATCCCGACACCACCGGCAGCCTCGGCATCGCCATCAGCGAGGCCGTCGAAGAGGCCGCCACGCGCGACGACACCAGGTACTCGCTCGGCAGCGTACTCAACCACGTGCTGCTGCATCAGACGGTGGTCGGGCAGGAAGTCATCAAGCAACTGGAGCTTTTCGGCGCCGACTG
>JBFGTT010000695.1:0-1872 GCA_041565995.1 Rhodothermales bacterium | reverse complement strand
TCCTCTTCGAAGCCCTCGACGCGCGCGGCGGCGCCTTCCAGGCCTTCAAGCGGCCCGTGGTGCTGGCACGGCGGCTGGATTGATTTGGCGCCGTGCGGGAGTGCGCGGTTTGGGTATGGAGGTATGGACTACGGATCAGGTCCGGGGTCCACACGTCCCCTCGTCCATACTTTCTCTATCCTCGATCTTCTATCCTCCCAGACGCCCATCCCCTTCTCCAGCGAGAAACACCGTCCGCCGCCGTCATTTCACGGCCCGCGCAGCGCCCCGAACCACTCCGTCTTTATTTCAAGAAACCGGTGGAACAGCCGTAGCAGGCTTCCGTTGCATCAAGAGCCGGCCCGCGCTATCTTGCACAGCAACGTCCGGCACCCCTCGACGCGACCACCTACCGACCTCAGTGGCGAAGCGATCATGGCCGAGACCCTCACGAAAACGGCTCCCAAGGCGCCCGTGCTGCTCAGTTCCCGTGCGGCGGTGGAAGTCAGGAAGATCATGGCGAGCAAGGACATCCCCGAAGGCTACGGCCTGCGCGTGGGCGTCCGCGGGGGCGGCTGCTCCGGCATGAGCTACATCCTCGGCTTCGACAAGATGCGCGAGCACGACGTTCGGTTCGACTACGAGGACATCCCCCTCTACATCGACAAACGCCACGGCCTCTACCTGATGGGCACCACCATCGACTACCACGACGGCCTCGACGCGCGCGGCTTCACGTTCGAAAACCCAAACGCCACGCAAACCTGCGGGTGCGGATCGAGCTTCGCCGCCTGAGACCGCGCCGGAGGGCCGGCGGGTTTTTGAGCGTCGCACCGGCCCCCTTGAACGCGCCGGCCTTGCCCCTCAGACTCTTTGAAAACGCGCGTGCGGTTCGGGCCGGAACCCACGCGTTTTTCATAGGAACTGCCCGCGAAGAGGTCGGGTACCACGCAACGCTGCCGCCAGCAGGCCGCCATTAAGAGAGATTCTCGCGTACCGATATCAGCCGATAGGGGCCGAAGCTTTTTCGCCTTCAGCACCCCAGAACACGCTCAGCATGGATGGGAATTTTTCAAACCGCGTACGCGACGTAATCTCCTACAGCCGCGAAGAAGCCCTCCGGCTCGGCCACGATTACATCGGCACCGAACACCTGCTGCTGGGCATCATCCGCGAAGGCGAAGGCATTGCCGTCAAGATCTTGCGCAACCTGGGCTGCGACCTCTTCAAACTCAAGAAAGCCATCGAAGACACCGTCCGCCCCACCAGCGGCACACTCACGGTAGGCAACATCCCCCTCACCAAACAGGCCGAAAAAGTTCTCAAGATCACCTACCTCGAAGCCAAACTCTACAAAAGCGACGTCATCGGGACGGAGCACCTGCTGCTGAGCCTGCTGCGCGACGACGAAAACATCGCCGCGCAGATCCTCCAGCAGGGCTTCTCGATCACCTACGACGCCGTGCGCGCCGAACTCGACGCCATCATCAGCGGCAAGGCCTCCTCTCGCGGCGGTAGCGGGAGCGGCGGCCGCGCCTCGTCTGGATACGGAAGGGAGCGAAGCAAAATGGAAAAGAGCAAAACGCCCGTCTTGGACAACTTCGGCCGCGACCTGACGAAGCTGGCTGAAGAAGGCAAACTGGACCCGGTCATAGGCCGCGAGCGCGAGATCGAGCGCGTGGCCCAGGTCCTCTCTCGGCGCAAAAAGAACAACCCGGTGCTCATCGGGGAGCCGGGCGTGGGCAAAACGGCCATCGCCGAAGGCCTGGCTATGCGCATCGTGCAGCGCAAGGTCTCGCGCGTGCTCTACGACAAACGCATCGTCACGCTCGACCTGGCCGCCCTCGTGGCCGGCACCAAGTACCGGGGCCAGTTCGAGGAGCGCATGAAGGC
>JBFGTT010000694.1:0-1881 GCA_041565995.1 Rhodothermales bacterium | reverse complement strand
GTGCCTTACGACGTCCGAAACCTACCGCCGGGCCGGCGCCTGCGCAAGAGCCTGCGCGTCTTGAGGCAGCTTCGGCGCGGCGTAGCCTGGTACACGCAACACTACTCGCTCAACGAGGATCATTTCTGGTCCGACCGCGCCCGGCTGTTCGATCCCGCCTTCCGCATCGCGCCGGTAGACGTGGCCCTCGGCTTTGCCTTCGAACGGTTCCCGAGGTACTGCTTCGAGCAAAACGAACGCCGGCTTCCTTTCGGCTGCCACGCCTGGGCCAAATGGGACCGGGCCTTCTGGGAGCCGCACCTGCTGAAGGAGGGGGCCGGGCCGCCGCAGGCCGCGCACGCCCTGCCGCACGGGCCGGGCGCTTCGTCCTCGTGAGGAGAGACCCCTGCGCGGCGGGCGGTCGAGGTCCTCGCCCGGCAATACGCACCGAAAGCCATGCGCTGCCCCGCGCTGTCAGACCTGCCGCCGCCGCGGCCCGGCAAAACAGGCTGGCCGTGGACCGACGCAACGCCGCCCGCCCCGGCGACGCTGCCCGACGGCGCCGCCTGGCCGCGCATCAGCATCGTCACCCCGTCGTTCAACCAGGGACGTTTCCTGGAGGAGACCCTGCGCTCGGTGCTCCTCCAGGGCTACCCCGACCTCGAATACGTCGTCATCGACGGCGGCAGCACCGACGAGAGCGTCGGGATCCTGCAACGCTACGAACCCTGGCTGGCGCACTGGGAGAGCGCGCCGGACCGGGGGCAGAGCGACGCCCTCAACAAGGGCCTGGCCCGGTGCACGGGCGACGTCGTCACGTTCATCGGCAGCGACGACCTCTACCTGCCCGGCGCCTTCGCCGACGTAGCCCGCCGGCAGGCCGCGCACCCGGCGTGCGGCGTCTTCGTCGGCGCTTTCCGCTACCTCGACGCCCACTCCCGCCTCGTGGGCGAACCCCGCCTGCCGAAGCTGCCTCACGACGGACCCCTCGACCTGACGCTCGGCCCGCCCGGCGTCTACCGCCTGCACCAGGTCGCCACGTTCTACGCGCGGAACGCGCTCGACCAGGTGGGGCGGCACGTGCGCGAAGACCTGGTCTACACGATGGACCGCGAACTGCTCTACCGCGTCTGCCGCCGCTTCAAGGTGTGCCTGGCCGAGCGGCCCTACGGCGCTTTCCGGCGGCACGAAGACAGCAAGAGCGTGGCGGCCCTGCTGCCTTTCTCGCAGGAGTTTGCCCGGCTCTACCGCCTCCACCGCACCGGCAACCGGGCCGAAGACCGCCTGCGCGAACGCATGGCACGCTATCACACCGCGCGCGGCTACCTCAAGTACGCCGCCGCCACCGACAGCGCCCTCGCCGGCGCGGCGGCGCTGCTCAAAGCCCTCGCCCACCGGCCCGCCTTCGTCTTCCAGCGGGGCTACCTCGCCCGGTGGCTCAAGGTGCTCGGGCGCAAGCCCCATTTTTCGCGACAGAAGAACGCACGTTGGGCGGAAGGCCCGTAACCACGACGACGGACGAACGACGAACGACGAAAGATAATGGGCGAAAAAAACGTCCGTCGTCGGTCGTCTCGGCAGCATTTCGCTCGCAGGTCACCACTGGGTTATAAAAGCAGCACAGTACGTGATATCAACGCTCTGAAAAAGATGTGCAAGCTTGCCCGCGTGTCATCCCGAACGAACGTGAGGGATCCCCGTCGGTAAAACCAGGCTTACATGGAATCGCTGGGGATCCCTCCTCCCTGCGGTCGTCGGGATGACACGGCTTTTGCACAAGCATTTCCCAGAACGGATATGATACGGAATCTGGATGATTCGTTGTACATCGTAAAAAGTATGGAGGTGTGGGAGGATGGGCGTGTGGGGGCTTTATTTCTCCCATCCTCCCAAACCCCCATC
>JBFGTT010000693.1:0-1949 GCA_041565995.1 Rhodothermales bacterium | reverse complement strand
TGCAGTTCCGTGCCCAGCGCCCGCGTCGCCAGCAGCGTCGGGCGGGGGCGCACCACGAACGGCCCCTCGCGCGGCAGCGGCGCCGGTGGGATGAACTGCGCGTAGCCGATGTTGACGCGGCGCACGCCCAGGGCGAAGTCCGACGAGAGCACGGGCGAGAGCAGCGAGGTGTAGAGGAACGCCAGATCGACCTGCGGGAAGCCCGCGCGCCCGTCGGAGGACGGATCGACGGCCAGGCGGAAGGCATAGTCGGCTTCTTCGAGGTAGCGGTAGTACTTGAGCACGAGCCAGCTCAGGCCCAGCTTGCGCCCGCCATTGCCGCCGACGGCCTCGAAGACGGCGCCCAGGTCGAGGCGGGGGGCCAGCTCGTAGTCGAAGCGGAAGCGGAAGGCGAGGTCGGCGCTGGAGGCCAGCCCTTCGTCTTGCAGCGCGCCGGAGGAGCGGTAGGAGACCTCGCCGGTGAGGGCGTAGCGGTCGAAGAAGTCGCGGCGGGCGGTCTCGTTGCGGTAGAAGGGGTCGCTGATGCGGAAGGGTCGTTGCGCGTCGGCATCGCTGACGCCGAGGGCCAGCAGCAGGCCCAGGAGGAGCCAGCGACTCCCGTGCCGCCTCGGAGCGGCGTCTCGCAATAGCCGTCTCGCGTGCATGAGCATCCTGGTAGCGTCCGGTGAGCCGGCCTGCCCGGAGCAGGGGCGACGGCGCCGCAGCGCCATCTCGCCTATCATACAAGATTTTCTGATCAAACGCCACTACGTCGTAAGCGTTTCACCGGCGGCCAGGATGCGCGTGGCAAACCCGGCCGCGTGCATCAGCCCGGCCCAGCGCCCGGTATCGACCTCGATGAGCGGGAAGGTGTCGTAGTGCAGCGGGACGGTCAGCGCCGGCCCGATCATGCGGGCGGCGCGCACGGACTCCTCCGGCCCCATCGTAAAACAGTCGCCGATGGGCATCAAGAGCAGGTCCACGTCGTGATCCTCGCCGATCCAGGCCATCTCGGCAAACGGGCAGGTGTCGCCGGTGTTGTAGAGGCACCGATCCTCGACGTGGAGCAGGTAGCCGTTGGGGTTGCCGCCGTAGGTGCCGTCCGGGAAGGAGGACGAGTGGCGCGCGTAGGTCTGCGTCACCTTGCCCCAGTCGAACGTCCACGAGCCGCCGGTATTCATCGGCTGCACGGTGCCGTGTCCCTGCTGTTGGGTGTACTGCGTCACCTCGAAGTTACCGACGACGAGCGCGCCGGTGCGTTTGGCGATGGCGAGGGTGTCGCCCCAGTGGTCGCCGTGGGCGTGCGTGAGCAGGATGACGTCGGGGTGCAGGTCGTCCGGCGTCACGACGCCCTCGCAGTGCTTGTTGCCGGTGATGAACGGGTCGAAGAGCAGCGTCGTGCCGCCCGTCTCGACCTGAAAAGCCGAATGGCCGAAGTAGGTGAGTTTCATGCCCCTGCCTCCTGAGATGTCTGATACACGTCGTGCCGGGAAAGATAAGATAGTCCGCCGGGAGATCAATGTCCGCCGATGCGGAGTACGGACCCGCCCTGGCCGCACCGGCTCCAGTCCGTTTTGTGAAGATTTTTCGAAGCGGGGTTATGCGGCGTCATCCAAATCGTCTTTTTATGTGAGCGGCTCTTCCTCTGAACGCGTGTTCTCCAGAACCAGGTTGTCCTGCCGGAGCAGCCGGCCCGTCAAACGACTGATCAACGTTCGATTCGACGGCTCCATCTCGATTGATGACAGACGCACTTCTCCAGCAGGACCACCTCTACCAATCATCGAGCGCCCGATCAAGGTAGACCCCATCGAGTGAGCGGACCGGGGCTTTTGAAAGACGGGGGTGCGTAGCGGCGCTACGTGCTCCCGTCGCTCTCGTGCCGGCCGCTACGCTTTCCGCGCCACGCGGTAGAGCCAGAGGCAGAAGCAGGCGAAGGCCGCCAGGCCCAGCACGTCGGCCACGGGGCC
>JBFGTT010000692.1:0-1955 GCA_041565995.1 Rhodothermales bacterium | reverse complement strand
GGACTCGAAACCGGCGGTGGTGATCAGGCCCCGGCAGCGCGCCATCAGCGCCAGGAATTTCTCGTCGTCGAGGCGGTGGAATGTCAGCGTGTCATCGTAACGCTCGACGGGAGCGGCGGCGCTGTGGTCCCAGAAACAGTGCAGCGGCGTCTCGGGATGGCGGGCGTGCCAGCGGATGATCTCGTCGGCGTAGCCGCTTTCGAGCAGGTAAACGAGCAGGAAAGGCGCCTGCCGGTGGCGGGGCTGCCGGAACAGCGCCTCGCGCAGCAGGGGCGGCAGGACGGCTACGTCGGCCTCCGGCGCTTCGGGCACGGGGTAGAGCGAGAGGGCGAGCTTGCGGGCGGCGCCCAGGGCCGTCAGCCGGGTGAAGAGCCGCGTGGCCGCGCGCTGCAAGGCGTGGCCCGGCGGGAAGCGATGCGCCGGATGCAGGAAGAAGTACTGGTGGGCGATGCACACCATCGGCGCGGCGGGCCGGTGCAGCGCGTTGTAGAGGCCGCCCAGCGGCTCGAAGAAGTTGACCACCACGTCGGGCCGGTGGCGGCGCATCTGCGCGTCGATGCGGCGCAGGCTCTCGCGGAAGCGCGGCAGCCGGCGTGCCGCCTCAAGCACCGTCCGCAGCGGGCGAATGGACCGGTTGCCGGCGTCGTAGGCGAAGTGGGGACTGTCCAGGTAGGCCACCGGCGCGTCGATCTTCCGCAGGAAGAAGTCCGGGACGTCGCGCCGCGCGCTACGGCCTACGAGCACGCCGGCGACCCGGTGGCCGGCCCGTTGCAGCAGCCCCCGCAGCGCCAGCGCCTGCGTCAGGTGGCCCCGGCCCTCGCCCTGCACGATGAACAAGCATGTCAAGGATGGCATGGGGCGGTGGGCGTCAGCGGGAGGGCGCGCGGGCGTTTTTCTGGGAGCGGCGATACGGGAAAACGTTACGCCTCTGCCTCAACGGAGCAGCGCCCCGGAGGTTCTTCACGACGACGCGCCGGGATTCCTTGCAAGACCCCGGCGCGCTGTTGCCTGCTCGTCTATGTAAAAAGCCGGTCGCTCTACGCGGAGGGTGGCGTCACTGGACCAGCGTCATCTTCCGGGTGAGCGCGCCGTGCTCGGTCTCCATCCGGTAGAGGTAGAGGCCCGAAGGCAGGCCCGAGGCGTCGAACGCGACGCGGAACGTCCCGGCAGGCTGCGGCTGCCGCTCGACCGGCACCGCTACCTCGCGCCCCAGCAGGTCGTAGACGGCCAGGCGGACGACCTGCGCGCGGTCGAGCGTGAACGTGATGGTCGTCGTCGGATTGAACGGGTTCGGGTAGTTCTGCGCCAGCGCGATCTGCTTCGGCACCTCCCCGTCGACGACTTCGATGGCGGTGCCCGTGTCGGCACTCAGAAAGCCCGCCTGCGCGAGGAACGTCCAGCCGCTGATCCACAGGTTGTCTGGGCCGAAGGCGCCGACGTAGTCGGTGGGTGTGAAGAACGGATCGGCAAGCGTCGTGGCGCCGATGAGGGCCGGCGAGTTCGCCGCCGGACGCGGATCCAGGCCCTCGTCGTTCGTCCGGCTGATGCCCCGAAGCTGCGGATCGGCCACCTGGTTTTTGTTGGCTCCGTCCATCAGATAAGCCAGCACAAACGGCTCGTCGTCGCGCGCTATCGACCCCGATCCGAACGTTCCGAAGAGGTTGCCCTGCAAGGCCAGGTCGCCCGCCTCCAGGCGCGCCCGGCTGTCCTCGCCGGACTCCAGGTCCTCCACGCGGATGGCCGTGCCGAAGAAATCGTGGAAGATCGAGTTGAAGTAGCTGCCGCCGGTGAAGGCGCCCGGCTGGTCCGGCGTGAAGGTCTTCAGCGTGACGATGTGGTCGAGCAGGCCGCTGGCAAAGAGGTCGAGCGGGACGGCGTGGCGCCGTTGAGTTGCGTGTTGAGGTAGCGGTCGCCCAGGCCGCGCACGTAGACGTATTTGCCGCCGCCGACCGAGG
>JBFGTT010000691.1:0-1970 GCA_041565995.1 Rhodothermales bacterium | reverse complement strand
GGCAGCGCGTCGTTGGGGGTGGTGGCGAGCGAGGCGCAGTAGACGTGGCGGACGGTGTGGCCGCGCCGGGCCAGGCGCCGGCTCAGCGGCAGCGGAAACGGATACCCGCCGAAGTCGTGGACCAGGATGCGCATGCGTTCAGTCTTTCACCGAGTGGAAGGAGTGGGTGCGCCGTGCCGCCGTCCGCAGCAGCGCCAGCAGCGCCCGCGCGGCGGGGTGAAAGCGGCGGTCGGCGCTCTCCCGGCCCGCCTGTGCCGCCTGCCAGAGGCCCTCGGCAAAACGCTCCAGCGGCCAGGCGGCGATGACCGCCTGCGAGCGCCGGCCCATCGCCGCCCGGTCGGTTTCCTGGGCCGTCATCCGCTGCATCAGCCGCGCCAGGTGCGCCGTGTCGTCCGGGTCGAAAAGAAAGCCGTTCTCGCCTTCGAGCACCAGGTCTTGCGCGCAGCCGGCGCGCTCGGAGACCAGCACCGGCAGCCCCGCCGCCATCGCCTCGTTGACGACCAGTCCCCACGTGTCTTTGAGAGCCGGATGGACGAAGGCGCCGGCGTGCCCGTAGAAGCCCGGCAACTCGTCGATCTGCCGAAATCCCGCAAAGACGACGCCGTCGAGGTCGCGCGCTGCCTGCTCCAGGCGGGGGCGCTCCGGGCCGTCCCCCACCAGCACCAGGGGCCAGGGCGCGGCGTCGTGCCGACGGTACTGCCGGTAGGCCCGCAGCAGGCCGTCGAGGTTTTTGACGGCGAGGAAGCGGCTGACAGCCAGGAAGTAGGGGTGCCCGGCGGGCACGCCGAGGTCGTCCTGCCAGGCCGCCGGACGCCGCCGCGCCTCGGCGGCACCGCGCGCAAAAAAATCGTTGTCCACCACGTCGTAGCCGAGGAAGACGCAGTGCTCCGGGAAGCCGAGGTGCAGGAGGTAGGCCCGCTGGGGCGTGCCGGCCAGCAACGCCGCGTCGAACTGGCCCACGAGCAGCGCCTTGATGCGCTCGCGCCAGGCCGTGCGGGGGGCGTCATCCTGCTTGCTATCGCTCATCAGGATAGCCACGCGGCGGTGGCGGCGGCACCAGGCCAGGCAGGCGCGGGCGTCGGGAAAGCTGTAGCTGTTGACGGCCACGGCGTCGGGCCGGAGGCGGTCGAGCGCGGCGGTAACGCCGGCGTGCACCTCGGCGGGCCGGAGCGCTTCGAACGTGCGATCCGGAAAGACCTGCACGCGGTGGAACGGCGCGGGCGCCTGCTCCGAGCGCCAGGCGTAGGTGGCGTCGCGGCCCGCCGTCTCCAGGCCCGTCAAGGCCACGCCGCGTTCGTAGAGGTGGCGGTGCGCGGCGGCGAGGCGGGCCAGGTGGTACGGCCCGAAGCGCGGCCACTGCACGCAGAGGCGCCGGATGGGACGGGGGGATGGAGGCGCGGCGTGCATACGGTCAGTCCTCTTCTTGACCCCTGGCTAGCAGGCGCCCGAAGATGGTCTCGGCGAACTGCTCGGCGGTGTTTTCGGCGGCGTAGCGGGCGGCTTCGGCGGCGTCGAAGAGCGCGGGCAGCGGCTGCGTGAGGCAGGCTTCGAGGCCGAGGGCCAGGGCGCGCCGATCGGTGGTGTCCACGGCCAGACCCAGGCGGTGCCTTCGGATGAGCGCGCCCAGCAGGCCGTAGTCGGGGCCTAGCACCGGCGTCTGCGCGGCGGCGGCGCGCACGAGCACGCCGCTCGATCCGATGTGGCGCTGGTAGGGCAACAGCACCACGTCGGCAGTCCCGACGAGGCGCGGGACTTCGTCGTCCGGCACGAGGGCGTCGTGGAGGAGCACCTGCACCGGCGTCGTCGCTTGCAGCGCGGCCAGGGCGTCGCCGAGCGCCCGGCGGTCGGCGTTGGTGACGGCGCCGGCCAGCACCAGGCAGGCCTGCCGCATGGCTTCGCCGGAGAGCAGCGCCAGCGCCTCGATCAGTTCGAAGAGACCCTTCCGCCGGTCCAGCGCGCCGAAGAGCAGC
>JBFGTT010000690.1:0-1971 GCA_041565995.1 Rhodothermales bacterium | reverse complement strand
GAGCCGCGCCACGCCCGCGTGCGTCAGGTGGAGGTGCTGGAAGACGCCGGCGGGCAGGCCGGCCTCGGCGAAGGCTTCGGCGAAGCGCTCGGCGCACAGCGGCGTCTGCTGCGCGTGCTTGAGGATCACCGCGTTGCCCGCCATGAGCGCCGGGATGATCGAGTTCACCGCCGTCAGGTACGGATAATTCCACGGGGCGAGCGTGAGCACCACGCCCAGCGGCTCGCGCCGGATGAGGCGTGTGAAGCCCGCCTTCGGGCCGGGCCGCACGTCCGCCAGCGCCTCCTCGGCAAGGTCGATCATGTAGCGGGCGCGCTCTTCGAGGCCGCGCACTTCGCCCGGCGCGTGCGCCACCGGGCGGCCCATCTGCCAGCTTAGCTCCTCGGCAACGGCCTGCTTCCGCGCCACGAACGCCTCGACGAAGCGCGTGCAACAGGCGGCGCGCTCGGCCAGGGGCACGCGCTTCCAGGCGGCCTGCGCCCGCCGCGCCGCCGCCAGTGCCTGCGCCATCTCGGCCTCCGTGGCAAATGCCCGCTCGGCGTAGACGCTGCCATCGACCGGCGTGATGACTTGAAACCGCTCCCTCATGGCATTTTTCCCAGCTTGTGACCTACCAATGAGATAGTTTCTAAACGGTCCTCCATCGTCGTTCGTCCGTCGTCGTTTGGCGCCCGCCCAAAGCTATGCCCGTTCGAAGAACCGGATGCGTTCCCAGTCGGTGACGCGGCGGTCGTACTCGGCCTGTTCCCAGCGTCCGGCGTGGAGGTAGTGGTCGATCACGTCGTCGCCGAAGGCCGCGCGGAGGGCCGCCGAGCCGTCGAGCGCGGCGAGGGCTTCGCGGAGGGTCTTGGGCACCTCGCGGATGCCGGCGGCGGCGTAGGCGTTGCCGTCGAACATCGGCTCCAACTCCAACTGCTGCTCGATGCCGTAGAGGCCGGCGGCCAGCGTGGCGGCGAAGGCCAGGTACGGGTTGGCGTCGGCGCCGGGGATGCGGCACTCCACGCGCAACGACGGCCCCGCGCCGATCACCCGGAAGCCGGCCGTGCGGTTGTCGGTGCTCCAGACGGCCTTCGTAGGCGCGAACGACCCTGCCTGAAACCGCTTGTACGAGTTGACGTAGGGCGCCAGGAAGTACGTCATCTCGCGGGCGAGGGCCAGTTGCCCGGCCAGGTAGCGGCGGAACAGCGTCGCGTAGCCGCCCGCCGTGCCCTCGTCGTAGAAGCGCGGCGCGTCCGTCTCGGCGTCCCAGAGCGACGAATGCAGGTGGCAACTGTTGCCGGCCAGGTCCTCGCGCCACTTCGCCATGAACGTGACCGCCTTGCCGTGCAGGTAGGCCATCTCCTTGACGCCGTTTTTGTAGACGACGTGGCGGTCGGCCATCTCCAGGGCCTCGGCGTAGCGCAGGTTGATCTCCTCCTGCCCCGGCCCCCACTCGCCCTTCGAAAACTCGACGGGCACGCCGGCGCCGTCCATCCCGTTGCGGATGGCGCGGATGAGCGGCTCTTCCTTGGTCGTCTGGAAGATGTGATAATCTTCGATGTACCAGCCGGCGGTTTTGAGCTGCCGGTAGCCCTTCTCCCGCGCCGTCTCGAAGGTCTCGTCGAAGACGTAGAACTCCAGCTCGGATCCCATCTTGGCGGTGAAGCCCATCGCGCGCGCGCGTTCGATTTGTCGCTTGAGGATGGAGCGCGGCGCGTGCGGCAGGTCGTCGCCGTGGTGATCCACACAGTCTCCCAGCACCAGCGCCGTGCCGGGCAGCCAGGGGATGCGGCGTAGCGTCGAGAGGTCGGGGCGGATGGCGAAGTCGCCGTAGCCTTTGTCCCAGGAGGCGGCCTGGTAGCCGGGCACCGGCTCCATCTCCATGTCCACCGTCAGCAGGTAGTCGCACACGTGCATCTCGTCGACGACCTCTTCGAGGAAGAAGTGCCCCGTCACGCGCTTGCCGATGAGGCGGCCCTGCATGTCGGGCAT
>JBFGTT010000689.1:0-1992 GCA_041565995.1 Rhodothermales bacterium | reverse complement strand
GGCGGCGCCGACATCGGGCTTTACGCCACGGAGCTGGGCCAGCAGTGGGGCGTCGGACAGCAGGGTAAGGACAACGGCGTCGTGATCCTCGTCTCGCGCGACGACCGCAAAGTCTTCATTGCTACCGGCTTCGGCCTCGAAGGCGCCATCCCCGACGCCGTCGCCGCCCGCATCATCCGCAACATCATCACGCCCAACTTCCGGCAGGGCCGATACTACGCCGGCCTCTCGGGCGGCGTCGATGCGCTCATCGAGGCCGCGCGCGGCGAGTATACTGCCGACAGCCCCCCGGCGTCCTCCGAGCGTCCCGGCGACGGCGGCGTCGATTTCGCCACGATCTTCGTGCTGTTGATCATCGTCTACTTCATCGTCACGTCGATAGGACGCGGCAAGGGCGGCGGCAGGCGCGGCGGCGGGCGGCGCTACCGCCGCCACGGCAGTCCCCCCGTGATCATCTGGGGCGGCGGCGGCTTCGGCGGCGGTGGCGGCGGCGGCTTCGGTGGTTTCGGCGGTTTCGGAGGCGGAGGCGGCGGCTTCGGCGGCGGCGGCGCCGGCGGAAGCTGGTGACCCTGCCGACGGCGTCAGGCCCTCGTCCTCGCCCTTTTCCAAACCGGCCAACCGCCATGCCTCCGGACAGGCTCGAACAACTGCTCGAATTCTACGAGCAAGATCCCGGCGACGCCTTCACGCGCTTCGCGCTGGCGCAGGAGTACCTGAAGCAGGGCCAGCCGGCGCGGGCGCTGGCCTTCTACGAGCAACTTGTGGCCGACCGGCCCGAATACACGGGGACGTACTACCACCTGGGCAAGCTCTACGAAAAACTGGATCGCCAGGACGACGCCGTCGCCACGTACCGGCAGGGCATTGCGGTGTGCCGCGCGCAACGCAACCTCAAGGACCTCTCGGAACTCCAGGACGCGCTCCTGCAAGCGCAAGGCGTCGGCTTCGACGACGACCTCGACGGATCTGCCCGATGAACGACCTGCGCGTTGAATCGTCTCCGCCCGTAAGCGCCTGGCGCGCGTATCACCGCATCACGCGCTCGGCCAGCTACGGCTTCCTGATGGCGCTGCCGCTGCTGGTGCTCTACGAAGTCCTCATCCTGCTGGTCAACCAGGGCCAGGTGATGCAGGTGCGCATCAGCGCCGAGGTGTGGATGAAGCAGCTGCTGCCGGCACTCGGCACGACGGGCTGGCACGTGCTGGCCGCCGTGGTGCTGCTGGCGGGCGTGGGTATTTTTTACCTGGATAGGAGGAAAAAATTACCCATCCGGCCCCGCTACTTCGGATGGATGGTTGCCGAGAGCGCGCTGTATGCACTTTTCCTGGCCCTGCTGATTTCGAGCGTCGTGGGAATGATCTTCGCGGCGGCGGCGCCCTCCGACGTGCCGGTGGCCGCCCTGCAGATGGCCGGCGAAGGATTGGGGGCCAGGCTGGCGCTGTCCATCGGGGCGGGGCTTTACGAGGAATTGCTCTTCCGCGTGTTGCTCGTGGGCGGGTTGTACGTGGCGCTCAAAGCACTCTTCCCCGAAACCACCGCCTACGCCTACATCCTGGCGGCGCTCGTCGGGGCGCTCCTCTTCAGCGCGGTGCACTACGTCGGCGCGCTCGGCGACGTCTTCACGTTGTCCTCCTTCACGTTCCGCTTTCTCTTCGGCCTGGCGCTCAACGTCGTCTTCCTGGTGCGCGGATTCGGCGTGGCCGCCTGGACGCACGCCCTCTACGACGTGATGATCGTGACGGGACTGCTGTGAAAGGGTTAGCAGGCATGGGTCTGGCGAAGCGGCGTCCCCTGCCCGAGGCCCGTTTTCAATGTCCCGAACCGAGGATTTGCCTGCACGTTTAAGCGGAAACGTTTGCCGGGCGGCGCGCTGCCGCCGGGGCGGCGTCCTTCGAACCCTTTTACCGCGATACAGACCATGCTCAACAGCGTTCGCACGGCCGCCTTGATGGCGGTGCTCATCGTGCTCTTTGCCCTGGTGGGGCGCGCCCT
>JBFGTT010000688.1:0-1994 GCA_041565995.1 Rhodothermales bacterium | reverse complement strand
GGCCCAACGCCATGACGCCATCCGCCTACCGCGGGCAGGGACCGGACGAACCCGGCTATCCCCGCGAACCGGAGTACCCCGGCGAACCGGGGTGGCCCGACGAACCCGGCTACCCCCGCGAACCGGAGTACCCCGGCCAGCCCGACGCCCCCGACGAACCCTTCTTCCCGGACGAACCCGAAGTCCCGGAACAACCCTGGTAACGACCCCCATGCCCGACGAGACGCCGGCCTGGCTGCGCGAGATCGACCACACGGGCGACGTCGGGATCGAAGTCGCGGCGCCGAGCCTGGAGGACCTCTTTGCGCGCGCGGCCTGGGCGATGTTCAACGTCCTGGCGGACCTGGCCTCGGTGCAACCGCGTGCGGCGCTGCCGGTGGCCGTCGCGGCTGAGGACCGGGCGGCGCTGCTGGTGCGCTGGCTCTCCGAACTCAACTTTGTGCACGCGACGCAGGGCTGGCTCTTCTGCGCATTCGAGATCGAAACCCTCGGCGAGCACCGCCTTGCGGCCACGGCGCGCGGCGAGCGCTACGACGCCGCCCGCCACACCGTCTACACCGAAATCAAGGCCGTCACCTTCCACGACCTGACCATCGAACGGCGCGGCGAAGACTGGCACGCGCGCATCATCTTCGATCTGTAACTATCACGACGACGAACGACGACCGGGACATCGTCCCCGGCCCGCATCGTCGCCACGCGAGGCCACGATGGCAGACCTGAAGCTCAAGCAAATCGGCAAGGCGCTCTGGGAGATTCCCCGCACGGGCGGCATGCGCGTGCCCGCGCGCATCTACGCCACGCCGCAGATGATCGAGCACATCCGCTCGGACAACGCGCCGCAGCAGGCCGCCAACGTAGCCCACCTGCCCGGCATCGTCAAGGCCTCGCTCGCCATGCCCGACATCCACTGGGGCTACGGCTTCCCCATCGGCGGCGTGGCTGCCTTCGACCTCGACGAGGGCGTCATCTCGCCTGGCGGGGTCGGCTACGACATCAACTGCCTCTCCGGCCAGACCGACGTGCTGCACCAACACGGCTACACGCGCCGGATCGACGACATGGCCGAGACCTGGCATGACGCCTCGCTGGCCTGCTTTCGCCTCGACGCGCCGGCAGGCGACACCGCCCGCCCGGTGCGCTGGTTCGGACGGCCCCCACAGGCACCCCTGCTGCGCCTGACCACGCAGACCGGCGCAAGCGTCGAAGCCACGGCCGATCATCCCTTCTGGACGCCGGCAGGCATGATCCCGCTCGGACAACTCCGGCCCGGCGATCGCCTGGCGCGCTATCCTTTCCGGGGCGTGCCCTTCGAGCCGCCCGCCGAGGATCTCCTCGTGACGGAACAGGCGCTCTCCTGCTTTCTCGAAAAAACGCGAGGCGCCGGACGAGCCGGCAACGCGAGGGCGCAACTCCTCAACCACCTGCGGCGGCGCGGCTTGCTGCCCTTGCGGTACGCCTCGCCGGCGGTGCCGTACCTGTGCAAGCTGCTCGGCTTTCTCTTCGGCGACGGCAGCCTCCATTTCGCCGCGCGCACCGGCAAGGGCGTCGTCGCGTTCTACGGCCTGCCCGAAGACCTCGAAACCATCCGCGCCGACGTAGCCGCGCTCGGCTTCACGCCCAGTCGGATCTATGCCCGCCGACGCCGCCACGCCATCCGCACCGCCTACGACACCTACGCCTTTGAACGCGAAGAGACGTTTTTCCGCGTACGAAGCACGGCGTTTGCCGCCTTGCTCGCCTTCCTCGGGGCGCCGGTCGGCAACAAGGCTGCGCAGGCGTACGACGCTCCGGCCTGGCTGGACGCCGCCCCACGCTGGCAAAAACGCCTGTTCCTTGCCGCCCTCTTCGGCGCCGAACTTTCCACCCCGCGCACCGTGCCGGGCCACGAATGCAATTTCCAGGCGCCCACGCTCTCGATGAACAAGCGCGCGGCGTACGTCGCCAGCGGGCGTGCTTTCCTGGGACGGCTGGCCGGGTGGCTACGGGATCTC
>JBFGTT010000687.1:0-1996 GCA_041565995.1 Rhodothermales bacterium | reverse complement strand
TCGCCAACGAGCTGACCTACAAGGGCCGCGTCACGGGCACCTTCGGCGACCAGAGCCGACACCTGCCCCGCGAGATCGCCAAGAGCATCGTAGGCCGCAAGCTGATGCAGGCCATCCCGCTGGCCGGCGCCGCCGGCGGCGCGGGCAGTAACTACTGGTTCACCAGCGAGACGGCGCAGGCCGCCGTCATGCTCTTCCGCGCGCTCTACCTGGAGTACAAGGAACGGCTCTGAGCAGCGAAGCGGGTGGAAAATTGTAAATTGCAAATTGTACATTGTACATTGAAGTGTTTCGGGGATCGAAAAGCTTCGTGGCTTGAACGGTTCAATTTGAAATCCGCAATTATCGCCTGTCAATCGTTTTCCTTTTCCTCACCCAGCAATGCCCCTCGTCGCCATCGTAGGCCGGCCCAACGTCGGCAAGAGCACGCTCTTTAACCGGATCACCGAGACCCGGCAGGCCATCGTGCACGACGCGCCGGGCGTCACGCGGGACCGCATCTACGGCGAGGCCCTCTGGAACGGACGCGCCTTCGACGTGGTCGATACCGGCGGCTTCGTGCCACGCTCGGCCGAACGCTTCGAACAGGCCATCCGCGAGCAAGTCCACATCGCCCTCGACGAAGCCGACGTGGTGCTCTTCTGCGTCGACGTGCTGACCGGCGTCACCGACCTCGACGAAGAGCTGGCCGTGCTGCTGCGCCGCACCGACAAGCCGGTGCTGGTGCTGGCCAACAAGGCCGACAACGAGCAGCGGCGCTGGGAGGCCGCCGACTTCTACCGGCTCGGCCTGGGCGAGGTCTTCCCCGTCAGCGGCGCCAACGGCATGGGCACCGGCAACCTGCTCGACGCCGTCGTGGCGGCGCTGCCGCCGGAAGCCGAGGCGCCGGAGGCCGACGCCCGCCTGCGCATCGCCGTCATCGGGCGGCCCAACGTGGGCAAGTCGTCGCTGACGAACGCGTTGTTGGGCCAGGAGCGCTCCATCGTCACCGAAGTCAGCGGCACCACGCGCGACGCCGTCGACGCCATCGTCACGTTCGAGGGACGGGAGATCGTGCTGGTTGATACGGCGGGGCTGCGCAAGCGCACGCGGGTGCGCGAGAACGTCGAGTTCTACGCCGCGCTGCGCACCGAGCGCGCCCTGCGCGAGTGCGACGTGGCCGTGCTGCTGCTCGACGCCACGCAGGGGCTGGAGGCACAGGACATCCGCGTGCTCAAAGAAGCCGAGGCGTTGCGCAAGGGCCTCGTGCTGGCCCTCAACAAGTGGGACCTCGTCGAGAAGCAAACCAACACTGCCCGCGACGTCGAGCGCGCCATCAAGGAACGCCTCCAGACGCTCGACTACGTGCCCGTCGTCTTCATCTCGGCCCTGACGAAGCAGCGCATCCACAAGCTGCTCGAGACGGCGCTGGAGGTGGCCCTGCAGCGCACCCGCCGCATCCCCACGAGCGACCTCAACGAGGTGATGCTGGCCGCCGTGGCGCGCTACCATCCGCCGACGTACCGGGGGCAGTTCGTCCAGATCAAGTACGTCGCGCAGGTGCGCGCCAACCCGCCCGTCTTCGCTTTCTTCTGCAACCACCCCAAGGGCGTCAAAGAATCCTACCGCCGCTACCTCGAAAACCGGCTGCGCGATGCCTTCGGCTTCGCGGGTGTGCCGCTGACGCTCGTGTTCCGGGCCAAGAGTCCGCCCCGCGCGTGAGGCGCCCTAGAAGCGCAGCGTGAAGACCGTGCGGCGGCCGGGGCGCGAGGTGGCGCCGATGGTGCCGCCGTGCAGGCGCATGATCTCGCGCGAGAGGGCCAGCCCGATGCCCGAGCCGTCCTGCTTGGTGGTGAAGAAGGGGATGAAAATCTTGTCCATAGCCTCCTCGACGATGCCGCGCCCGTTGTCGATGACCTGGAGGACGGCGCGGCCCCGGTCGTCGATGCGCGCCTGGAGGCGGATTTCGGCGGCAGGGAGGCTTTCGACGGCCTGCACCGCGTTCTTGACAAGGTTG
>JBFGTT010000686.1:0-2022 GCA_041565995.1 Rhodothermales bacterium | reverse complement strand
GCGGGCGGATGTGTGCACGCTTCCCTGACGGGCGCCCTCAGGCCCGGAAGCGCTTCCCTCCGGGGGGCGGCGTGTAGGACAAACACCGACAAAGAGATGTGGGAGAGTCTGACACGGGAATCAGCGTCTTTGAGGTGTCAAACGCGCGGCAGGCCCCTACATTTAGCCGTGACGAAACCAGGGAAAGCCATCGTCCATCTAAACCTGCCCTCGCTATGAACACCCAGAGATACGCTCCGAGCACCCCGCTTCGCCTGTTGCTGCTCCCGGTGATGCTGCTCCTCGGCCTGTGGCTTGCCGCGCCGCCGGTGCAGGCCCAGCACAACATCAGCTTCACGTTCGACAACGTCCAGACGACCGACCAGGGCGTGTCCTTCGACGTGCTGGTGGCCGCCGCCCAGGCCGGCACCCGGCTCGGCGACACGCAGATCTACCTCGACTACAACGCCGACGCCTTCGGCGACCAGGTCAAGGAGAACGGCCGCATCACCGCTACGCTGGGGCCGGACCTGGCCGCCAACGGCAACTACTTCGATCCCCTCCTCAACGACAACACCGTCTCGCGCGTGAGCATCGTCGGCGAGTTTCTCGGCACCGAGGAGCAGGGCCTGGCGCTCTCGGGCACCCCTGTCGTCTTGTTCCACGTGACGATGGATGCCGTGCCGGGCGGCGAGCAGGCCACGCTGAGCTTCTTCGAGCCGCTGATGGAAGGCCAGCAATTCGAATCCGACTACGCCACCATCTTCGGCGACGTGCTCGCGACGGATCTCATCGAGATCGACCTGCCGGTGGGGCTGCCGCCGGTCGTCAAGGTGGTCAACGAGGGCGACGGGACGGTGCGGGTCAACTGGACGACGCCGCGCCCGGCCGGCAGCGCGAACTTCGAAGTCGAGCACGCCGCAGGCCGCGCCGGGTTCTTCGAGCCGGTCGGCGTCGTCAAGGGGAGCGAAGCCGCGAAGCAGGACGGCGCCTACGAGTACCGCCTCGACGGGTTGCCCTTCGGCGTCCATCGTTTCCGCATCCGCCAGGTCGACGCGCAGGGCCGGTTCGTCTATTCGGAGGAAGTGACGATGGAGGTGGAGATGGCCGAGCGTTTTCTGCTCGACCCGGCCTATCCAAACCCGTTCAACCCGCAGGCGACGATCCGCTTTGCCGTCAAGCAGGCCGAGCGCGTGAGCGTGGTGCTCTACAACGCCCTGGGCCAGCGCGTGACGCTGCTCTACGAGGGCACGCCGGAGGCCAGCGCCTACCAGAGTGTGCGCATCGACGGTTCGAACCTCTCCAGCGGCCTCTACTTCGTACGCCTCCAGGGCGAGTCCTTCGCCTCGACGCAGAAGGTCACGCTGCTCAAGTAATGACGGTTTTTCTCTGGCAAGCGAGTGGGTAGGGCAGAGGCCCGTCCTCCGGGGTTTCGACGCCGGGGGACGGGCCGTTGCACCCTCGCCCGCGCCCGCCGTTCATCCCAACCTGATTGCTCCATGCCGCACCCTGACCGCCGCTCGCCTCGCCGTACCTCGCTCCTGCTCCGGTGGGTGCTGCTGGCCGGCCTGCTGCTCTCGCCCACGACGGCGCTGGCGCAGACCGGCATCACGTTCTCGTTCGCCAACGTGCAGATGACCGACGCCGGCCTGGCCTTCGACGTGATGGTGCAGGCCGCCGAGGCCGGCACGCGCCTGGGCGACACGCAGGTCTACCTCAACTACAACCCCGACGCCTTCGGGCCGAGCGTCGTCACGAAGGGCCGGATCACGGTCTCGCCGGGCGAGGCGTTTGCGGGCCGCGCCGCCTACCGTCCGCCCATCATCAACGACAACACCGCCGCGCGGGTGAGCATCACCACCGAGTTCGTCGGCAAGCAGGCCGACGGCGTGCCGCTGCCCGCTACGGCGGTCCAACTGCTCCGCGTGGTGCTCGCTTTCGTCGATGAAAGCCAGCCGCCGGATCTGCGCTTCGACACGAAGTTGATGACGGGTCAGCAGTTCGAGTCGGACTACGCGACGGTCTACCTCGTGAGGGCGAGCG
>JBFGTT010000685.1:0-2031 GCA_041565995.1 Rhodothermales bacterium | reverse complement strand
GGCCGCCGTCGCCGCGCCGGGGGAGGCCGGGGCGTGGGAGACGAGGGCGAGGGCCAGGAGGACGAGGAACACGAGCACGCCGGACCAACGCCGGCTGCTGGCTCCGCTGGCAGGGGTCGCAGGCATGGCGCGCAGGCGGAAGGCGGGCAGGGCATTCCGGGTGCTAAAGGTCTCCGGGGGCGAGGGTTCCCGGAGCGGCGTCGCCGGCGCCAAATGGCGGCTGGGAGTCATCAGCCTTGCGCGCCCGCAGCAGCGCCACATCCAACCCGTAAAGCAACAGCCCGAGGGCGCCGAAGACGCCGAGCGCCAGCAGCGGCCGCCAGATCACCAGCCCACCGAAGAAGCCGAGGACGCCGCCGAGGTACTTGATGTAGTTGAGTTGCTCGTTCGAGGCGTTCTTGATCAGCCCCTCCAGCTTCTGCTCGTCGTACTGCCGCATGTTCGAGATAATCATGCCGTAGACGTCCAGGTTTTCGACGAAGCCCAGGATGATCTTCGTGGCCCACTGCTCGATCTCGTCGGAGCGTTCGGCGAGCTTTTCGGGGAGGCGGTCGAGCAGGTGGTCCATCTGGTCGAGCACGGTGTCGAGCGAGCGGGGCAGTTCCTGCACGGCGGCTTCGACGCGGCGCTGGAAGTCGTCTTCGTTGAGGAAGCGATAGGCTTTGAGGGCCAGCCCGCTGAGCCGCTGGCTGGTGTACTCCTCCAGCCGTTGGATCGTAAAATCGACGACTTTGCGGCGCACCTCCTCCGAGCCGAGCACGCTATCGACGTAATCGGCGGTGAGGTGCTTGAGTTCGGCGCGGAAGTCCGGGTCTTCGAGCACGCCGTGCGTCACCGAAAGCGCCATCTCGCGGTACCGGGCAATGACGCCGCTCTCCTCGATCTTGCGCTTGATGATCTCCTCGTTGATGAGTTCGTCGGAGACGGCGCGGGCCAGGCGGTAGATGACGCGCTCGCGCTGGGCCGGGATCAGCCCCTGCCCGAAGATGGGCCGGCGGCGGCGCGGCTGGAACAGCATGGTGATGGCCAGCCAGTTGGTAAAAAAGCCGATCAGCCCGCTCACCGAGACGATGCGCAGCAGCCCGTCGAGCGCCAGCGTACCGCCGAAGAGCGCCACGCCGGGGAAGTCCCAGACGAACGAGACGGCGAAGAGCGCCGCCAGCAGGCCCGGCACCAGGCGCAGGTAGGGCAGCGCCCGGGCGTGGGCGCCGACGCGGCGGGGCGGTTCGGGCGTCGGCGCCGGCGGCGGGGGCGGCTCCGGCAGGTGACGGCGAATGTAGGTGCCCAGCAGCGTCCGCAGGTCGCGCACGCGTGCCTTCGTCAGCGCCCGCGCCGCGGCCACCTCCGGCGGCTCGGCAGGCGGCGCGGGGGGTTCCTCCAGCACCTCGTACTCCGGCACCTCCTCCTCGCCCTCGTCGAAGTCCTCGACGATTTCTACTTCGGGCGGGTCGGGGGCAGGGTTCGGCGGTTGGTCGGTCGTCATACAGTGGGAGACGTAAAACGGAAAACGGAGGGACGCGCGGCTGCGACGTTGCTACGGGCGCCCTCGGGTTTTACGTTTTAGGAGGAAGAAAAGCCCAGCCGTCGGGCGCGGGCCTGCATGCCGGCGATGACGTGGCCGATGTGCGCGTCGAGATCCACGCCTAGCTCTTCGACGCCCTGCGCGATGTCCTCGCGGCTGACGGCGGCGGCGAAGGCTTTGTCCTTGAGCTTTTTCTTGACGGACTTGACCTTCATGCCGTCGAGGCCCGTCGGGCGCACGTAGGCCACGGCCGTGATGAAGCCGGCCAGCTCGTCGACGGCGAAGAGCGTCCTGGCCATGAGGCTTGTACGCGGCACGCCGCTGTAGGTGGCGTGGCCCAGGATGGCTTCGATGACGTCCTCCGGGTAACCCTGCTCGCGCAGCACCGCCGTGCCCACGAACGGGTGCTCGTCGAGGGTCGGGTGGCGCTCGTAATCCATGTCGTGCAGCAGGCCGGTGATGCGCCATTTTTCCACGTCCTCGCCGAAGTGCCGGGCGTAGTGCTCCAT
>JBFGTT010000684.1:0-2033 GCA_041565995.1 Rhodothermales bacterium | reverse complement strand
GGACGACACGCAGGTACATAGCGACGGCAAGGAAGCCGAAAAGCAGAAGGTGGACACCCGGCTGCTCCGGCGCATCGTCTCCTACCTGATGCCCTACAAAGGCTGGGTGGCCCTGGCGTTCGTCGCGGTGATGCTGGGCGCTTTCCTCGGCCCGCTACGCCCCAAGCTGGTCCAACTCGCCATCGACGACCACATCGTCGCGGGGGACCTCGAGGGCTTGCTGGGGATCATCCTGCTCTTGGTGGGGGCGCTGCTGCTCGAAGGCGTGCTGGCCTTCGTCAACACCTACCTGACGCAGTGGATCGGCCAGCAGGCCATCTACGACGTGCGCACGAAGGTCTACCGCCACATCCAGCGGCAGCAGCTACGCTTCTTCGATCGCACCCCCATCGGGCGGCTCATCACGCGGACGACCTCCGACGTCGAGTCGCTCAGCGACGTGCTCTCGGCGGGCGTTGTGACCATCCTGGGCGACCTCTTCCGCCTGGTCTTCATCACCGCCTTCATGTTCTCGCTCAACTGGGTGCTGGCGCTGGTGACGCTGGCGGTGATGCCGCTGATGCTCTGGGCCACGTTCTGGTTCAAGCGGAAGGTGCGCGGACAGTACCGCGAGACGCGCAAGCAGGTGGCCCGCCTCAACGCCTTCTTGCAGGAGCACGTCACCGGCATGAGCATCGTGCAACTCTTCAACCGCGAGCAGGAAGAACTGCGCCGTTTCAACGGCATCAACGACGACCACCGCGTCGCCCAGGTCAAGACCATCTTTTACTTCGCGCTCTTCTGGCCCGCCGTAGACATCATCGCCTCGACGGCCATCGGCGCGGTCATCTGGTTCGGTGGGCTGTACGCGATGACGGGCACGCTCACCGTCGGCGTGCTGATTGCCTTCATCCAGTACGCCCGGCAGTTCTTCGAGCCGATCCGCAACCTCTCGGATCAGTTCAACACGCTGCAAAGCGCCATGGCAGGCGCCGAGCGCATCTTCGGACTGCTCGACCAGGACCACGCCCTCGAAGAAGCCGCCGACCCGGTGGCCGTAGACGGACTGCGGGGACGCATCGAATTCCGCAACGTCTGGTTCAGCTACGACGACCTGCCCGAAGACGGACGGGAGCCGAACTGGGTGCTGCGCGACGTCTCGTTCACCGTGGAGCCGGGGCAGGCCGTCGCCATCGTCGGCGCTACGGGCAGCGGCAAGACCACCATCATCAACCTGCTGCTGCGCTTCTACGACATCCAGCGGGGCCAGATCTTGATCGACGGCGTCGACCTGCGGCGCTACGCCCTGCGCGACCTGCGCCGCCACATCGGGCTGGTGCTCCAAGACGTGTTCCTCTTCTCCGGCTCCGTCGAGCGCAACCTGACGCTCGAAGATCCGGCGGTGACGATGGCGCAGGTGCGCGAGGCCGCCCGCATCGTCGGCGCCGACCGGTTCATCGAGCGGCTGCCGCAGGGCTACCGGCAAGACGTGCAGGAGCGCGGCGCCTCGCTCTCGCACGGGCAACGGCAACTGCTCTCGTTCGTGCGCGCGCTCGTCTACGACCCCGAAGTGCTGGTGCTCGACGAGGCCACCAGCAGCGTCGATACCGAGACCGAACACCTCATCCAGGAAGCCCTCGAACGCCTCCTCGAAGGCCGCACCTCGCTGGTGATCGCCCACCGCCTCTCGACGATCCGCGAGGCCGACCTGATCATGGTCCTGCACAAAGGCTGCCTGCGCGAGCGCGGCACGCACGAGGAACTGCTGGCCGAGGGCGGCCTCTACCGCCGGCTCTACGAACTCCAGTACAAAGAGCAGGAACGGAGGCTGGTGGCGTGAGGAAAGAAGTGGTTCAGTGTTGACCCCTAAATTGTCTTGATTTCTCGGGTTTTGCTCCTTCGCCGAGCCATACAATGACGTGTCCTTCCTCATGCGTCGGATTAACCCAAACGATCTCCTTCAAGAGACCGATGGTTTTTGAGGCGTCCAAGAAGAGTTCACGTGCCGTGTCATCTCGCGAGATGACTATGTTGTCCGTCTGGAGGGCAGCCTC
>JBFGTT010000683.1:0-2040 GCA_041565995.1 Rhodothermales bacterium | reverse complement strand
CCGATGGTTTCACGTGAAACATTGCGCCGGGCGCCGTTTTTCTTCAAGAGCACCATCAGCACCGAGATGTCGGCGGGGCGGACGCCGGAGATGCGGGAAGCCTGCCCGAGGGTCTCCGGCTCGACCTTCGCAAGCTTCTCGCGCGCCTCCATCGAGATCGTCTCGACCGCCGCGTAGTCGAAGTCTTCCGGGATCGTCCACGCCTCCAGGTGCGCCATCTTGCGGACCATCTCCTCCTGCCGCGCGACGTAGCCGGCGTACTTCAGTTCGATCTCGACGAGTCGTTCGACCGGCTCCATCCCCGGCGCCGGCGCGACGATGTGCTCCCGCACGCCGGCGTGTTCGAGCAGCGACGCCAGGTCTACTTCCGGGCGGAGGGCCAGGCGAGCGAGGCGCTCCGGCTGCGCGATGGGCGCCGTCCCAACGCTTTCCAGGTAAGCGTTTACATGCTCTGGTTTAGTGCTTGTATTTTCAAGATTTTGAATAGTTTTTTCGATGGCGGCTTTCTTCGCCAGCATCCGCTCGTGGCGGGCGCGCGTGGCGAGGCCGAGGCGGTAGCCGAGTCCGGTCAGGCGGAGGTCGGCGTTGTCCTGGCGCAGCAGGATGCGGTGCTCGGCGCGGCTGGTGAACATGCGGTACGGCTCCTCGGTGCCCTTGGCCACGAGGTCGTCGATCAGGACGCCGAGGTAGGCTTGCGCGCGCTGGAGGACGAGCGGTTCTGCATCCCGCAGCCGCTGCACGGCGTTGATGCCGGCCAGCAGGCCCTGCGCCGCCGCCTCTTCGTAGCCCGTGGTGCCGTTGATCTGCCCGGCAAAAAAGAGGCCGCGCACCCGCTTTGTCTCCAGGCTGTAGCGCACCTGGTAGGGCGGGAAGTAGTCGTACTCGATGGCGTAGCCGGGGCGCAGCAGGTGGACGTTTTCGAGGCCCGGAATCTGGCGCAGTGCGGCGAACTGCACGGCTTCGGGCAGGCTCGTCGAGAAGCCGTTGACGTAGACTTCGACGGTGTGGCGGCCTTCGGGTTCGAGGAAGATCTGGTGCCGCTGCTTGTCGGCAAAGCGGTCGATCTTGTCTTCGATGGAGGGGCAGTAGCGCGGGCCGCGCCCCTGGATGCGCCCGGCGAACATGGGGCTGCGGTCGAAACCGGTGCGCAGCACGTCGTGCACGGCGGGGGTGGTGTAGGTGAGCCAGCACGAGAGCTGGTCGGCGGGCAGCGCGTCGGTCAGGTAGGAGAAGGGCGTCGGATCGGGGTCGCCGGGCTGCTCCTCGAGCGCCGCGTAGTCGATGGTGCGTCCGTCGATGCGGGGGGGCGTGCCAGTCTTGAGGCGTCCGCTTTCGAAGCCGAGCGCCTGCAGGGAGGCGGTGAGGCCGGTCGAGGCGCGCTCGCCCATGCGCCCGCCGCCGTAGTGGCGCTCGCCGATGTGGATGACGCCGTTCATGAAGGTGCCGCTGGTGAGAATCACGCAGCGCGCGCGGAAGGTCTGGCCGAGCTGCGTGCGCACGCCCGCCGCCGCGCCGTCTTCCACCAGCACCTCCGTCGCCATGTCGGCCCGCAGGAAGAGGTTGGGGAGGGCTTCGAGTTCTTCGCGGACGGCGGCGGCGTAGGCCATGCGGTCGCACTGGGCGCGCGGTCCCCACACCGCCGGCCCTTTGCGCCGGTTGAGCATCCGAAACTGAACGCCGGCGCGGTCGGTGACGCGCCCCATCAGGCCGCCAAACGCGTCGATCTCGCGCACTATGTGGCCCTTGCCGATGCCGCCAATGGCCGGGTTGCACGACATCTTGCCGATGGCTTCCAGGCTCATCGTCACCAGCAGCGTGCGGGCGCCCATGCGGGCCGCCGCCGCCGCGGCCTCCGCCCCGGCGTGCCCCCCGCCGACGACGATGACGTCGTAGTCAAAATAGTTGTTCATAGCTTTCGGCGGTCCGCTACAGCATCTTCAGGCTGACGGCTGGCCGCTATTTCCCGATGCAGAACCGCGAAAAGATCTGATCGAGCACGTCTTCGTTGGTGATGGCGCCGGTGATAGCACCGAGTTCGTG
>JBFGTT010000682.1:0-2054 GCA_041565995.1 Rhodothermales bacterium | reverse complement strand
GTAGGCGGCCATTTCCTCGTCCATACGATACCTCCATACGCCTATACTTAAACCGCGCAAGCGGATTCCGTATCCATCCTACTGGTGCTCCTCGATCTTCTTGACCTGGTAGCCGCCCGCCTTGCGGTCGCGCAGGTACAGGAAGCCGAAGATGAGGACCAGCAGGCCCGTAAAGGGCAGGATGTAGCGGAAAGACACGCGGCCCCCGTAGTTATCCGCCGGGCCGAGGAGCGCCTGGGCCTGCCCCACCGCCGCTGCGTCGGCGCCGCTGTCGATGACGGCGCGGAGGGCGTTCGCGGTGGTGATCTCAGGCAGGCGGCCGTCGGCCTGGTAGGACGCCAGCACGGCCTGCGAGGCGTCCAGCGCGGCCTGGATGTCGCGCCCGCGCCGGCCTTCGGCATCGGCCACCAGCGGGGGGAAGGTGGTGGTCACCTCTTCGAAGAGGGTCACGGTTTGCTGGACCGGCAATTCGCTGTGGCCGTACTGGTCGGCGACGCGGCCCATCTGCGGCGCCGTGATCAGGCCCACCACGGCCATGCCCATCGCCCCCATCAGCCCCAGGCCCAGCGCGCCGCTGCGGGGGATGCGCTCGGAGACGAACCCCAGCATCGTCGGCCAGAAGTAGCAGATGCCCACGGCGAACACCGTCGCCGAGAGGAAGGCCACGACGAGGGTTTCGGCATAGCTCAACCAGAGCAGCCCGCCGATGGAGACGACCGCCGAAGCCAGCAGCACGCCCGTGGGCGAGAGCCGATGCACCACGACGCCGGCCTTGTACCGCATCACGGCCATCAGGCCGTTGATCCACGCCAGCACCAGGATGCCGGGGATGCCGCCGGCTTCGAGCACGGCGGGCACCCAGCGGTTCGGCCCCAGTTCCGTCGAAGCCGTGATGGCCATGCAGAAGAGCATCAACAGCATCAGCGGCGTCGTGAGGGTGGCTTTGAACATCTCGCCCATGCTGACGCCCGCCTGCACGCCTTCGGTGGCGGGGAACGACTCCCGGAGCATCAGCACGCCGTAGAGCACGGTCGGGATGAGGATCAGGCCCAGCTTGAGCTGCCACGACGTAAGCCCCACCGCGTCGAGGCCGAAGGCGGCGACGGCGCCCAGGACGATGCCTCCCGGAAACCAGACGTGGAACTGGTTCAGCTTGACGGTCTTGTTGTCGGGGTAGAGCGCGGCCACGAGCGGGTTGCAGGCGGCCTCGACCAGCCCGTTGCCCATGGCAATGATGAGCGCCCCGACGAAGAGCATCCAGAACCCGGAGGCGACGATCATCACGACGGCGCCCAACAGATGAGCCAGAAAGGCCAGGCGCAGCAAGAAGCGCATGCCCAGCGTATCGCACAGCGGGGCAAAGATGACCTGGGACACGGCAAAACCCCAGAGCGCCGCTCCGCCGATCCAGCCCACTTCCTGGTTCGTCAGCAGGAATTCCCGTTTGAGCGCCAGCATGATGGCGCCTACGGTGGCAAAGGCTACCGCCGTAGCGACGAGCGCGATACAACTGGCCAGGAAAAGCCGTTTCGGATGAATCGCGGAAGCGGGTGATGCACCGTCCATAGCAGTCCTCCGTTTTCCATGGGTGCAGGTGGGGGATAGCGGAAGCTGCACCCCGGCACGGGCCGCAGGGTGCAGGCGGCGTACGCCAGGTACGAAAGGAGAGCAGAACGGTCGCGTGGGCGCCTGGCGCAATGCTCGTCTCGAATATACTACATCAGCCGCCGGGGACCAACGCGCCCGCGCCGGAAATGTAGGCACGCCTGCGGCGAGGACGGGTACTCGCCACGGGCACATCCTTGCATTCCCGCAACCCTCCCCTCCTTGTCATCCTGAGTGGGGCGAAGGATCTGTCCGAAGTGTAGCGGTCACGCCCACGCAACCGGCTACGCCAGGGCCAAATCCCCAATAATATCCGTTCTGGGAAATGCTTGTGCAAAAGCCGTGTCATCGCGACGACTGCAGGGAGGAGGGATCCCCAGCGATTCCATGGATGCCTGGTTTTACCGACGGGGATCCCTCACGTTCGTTCGGGATGACACGCGGGCAAG
>JBFGTT010000681.1:0-2058 GCA_041565995.1 Rhodothermales bacterium | reverse complement strand
GCGGCGCCGCTGCCCGAAACGGTGGCCGCCGACTGCGCCCGCCGCCTCGGCTGCGACGTCCGGCAGGGCTACGGACTGACCGAAACCAGCCCCGTGACCCACTTCATCCCGCGCGGCCAGCACATCAAGATCACCTCCGTGGGCTTCGCCATCCCCAACACCGAAGTCCGCATCGTGGACGTGGCCTCGGGCCAGGACCTCGGACGCGGCGCGCCGGGCGAGATCTGGATCCGGGGGCCGCAGGTGATGAAGGGCTACCACAACCGCCCCGCCGCCACGCGCGACATGATCGACGAAGACGGCTGGCTGCACACCGGCGACGTCGGCTACGTGGACGAGGACGACTACTTCTACGTCGTCGACCGTGTCAAGGAACTCATCAAATACAAGGGCTTGCAGGTAGCGCCCGCCGAGATCGAGTCGGTGGTGCAGTCGCATCCGGCGGTGGCCGACGCAGCGGTCATTCCCAGCCCGGACGAGGAGGCAGGCGAGGTGCCCAAGGCGTTCATCGTGCTCAAGCCGGGCATGACGGCCAGCGAGGAGGAGATCATGGCGTTCGTGGCCGAGCGCGTGGCACCTTACAAGAAAGTGCGCAAGGTGGAGTTCATCGACCAGATTCCAAAGGTGCCCTCGGGCAAGATCCTGCGCCGCGAACTCGTCCGCCGCGAGCGCGAGGCCGTCTCGCAGGCGCCTTAATTCCTTCCGGCCCGGCAGCCTTTCCGCCGGGCTTTTTTTCTTCCCTTCCACCATACGAGGAATGCCATGAAACCACGGCTACGCTTTCTATGCTTGCCGGCGATGCTGCTGTGTCTCGGCGTGCCCGGCTTCGCGCTGGCCCAGACCGCTTCGATCGAGGGGGTGGTGCAGGAGGCGGATACGAACGCGCCGCTGGGCGGAGCCAACGTCGTCGTGCTCAACCCCAACTCGGCCACCATGGTCAGCGGCGCGGCCACCGACGCAGAGGGCCGCTACGCCATCCGGGGCCTGGCGCCGGGCGCCTACCAGGTCGTCGCCCGCTTCGTCGGCTTCCGCGACGCGCAGGTGAGCGTGACGCTGACCGCCGGCGAACAGCGCACGCTCGACTTCACGCTGATGGAGGGCGTGACGCTCAACCCGGTGGTGGTGACGGCCTCGCGCCGCCAGGAAAAGAGCCTCGACGCACCCGCCTCGATCTCGGTGCTGGAGGCGGCGCAACTCGAACAGGACCCGGCGCCCTCGCCGGCGGCCTCGCTGCGCAACACCACCGGCGTAGACATCGCGCAGGTGGGCGTAGACCGCTACCAGTTGACCCTGCGAGGCTTCAACGAGGTCTTCGTCTCGCGCACCTACGTGCTGGTCGATTACCGGCAGACGGTCACGCCCAGCCTGGGCTTCAACTCGTTCGCCGGCATGCCCATCTCGCCGATTGACCTGGCGCAGATCGAGGTGGTGCGCGGGCCTAACTCGGCGCTCTACGGCCCCGGCGTCGAGCAGGGCGTCGTCCACTTCATCACGAAAGATCCCTTCACCTATCCGGGCACGACGTTCATGCTGGCCGGCGGGCAGCAGGGAACCTTCCAGGGGTCGCTGCGCCACGCCGGCGTCATCGACGACCGCCTCGGCTACAAGGTCGTCGGCTACTACGGGCGGGCCGACGACTGGAAACTCGACCCCGACGACCCGGCGGACAATGTCATCCTCGAGGCCATCGCCCCCAACCGCCTCGACCGAAACGGCAACGTCATCGGCCCCATCGACGGGCGCGACACCGACACCTGGAAGGGCTACGGCACCGGCACGCTCCAGTACAAAATTACTCCGGGGGTGACGCTGACGGCCATGGGCGGCTATTCGTCCATCAAGCAGGTCAACCAGGCCAACACGGGCGAGAACCAGATCGACCAGTTCGCCGCGCGCTTCGGCCAGCTCCGCTTGCAGGCCGGCGGCTTCTTCGCGCAGGCGTACCTCAACCAGAACGACGCCGGCGACACCTTCGTCTACCGCTCCGGCGCCGCCATCGTGGACGAATCGACCCAGTTTACGACGCAGGCGCAGTACAGCTTCGACGTGCTCGACGGG
>JBFGTT010000680.1:0-2063 GCA_041565995.1 Rhodothermales bacterium | reverse complement strand
AGCGCTCCGGCTCCGGCGTATGGAAGTAGGCGTGCTCGATGCGCTCGCCCGCCTCGTCGAGCAGGGCGACGAACGGGTGAAACTCGACCAGGTAGAACGTGCCGCCCGGCTTCAGGAAGTGCGCCGCCACCTGCGCCCAGGCCGCCAGGTCCGGCAGCCAGGGGAGCACGCCGTAGGAGGTAAAGACCACGTCGAAGCGCGCATCGAGCAGGCCGGGCAAGGCGTAGAGGTCCGCGCAGACGAACGTGGCGGGGATCTGCAACTCGTCGCTCAGCGAGCGGGCCAGCACGACGGCCTCGGGCGAGAAATCGACGCCGGTGACGACGGCACCCTCGCGCGCCCACGAGAGCGTGTCGAGGCCGAAGTGGCATTGCAGGTGCAGCAGCGTCTTGCCCGCCACCGCGCCCAGTTCTTCCAACTCGACGGCCTTCAGCGTGGTGCGCCCCGCCTTGAAGCCGTCCACGTCGTAAAAGGCGGAGACGGCGTGGAGCTTCGTCCAGCCGTCCCACAACGCGCGGTTCGTATCGAGGTAGTCGGTCATGGGATTCATCGATGCCGCCATCCGCTCAGCAGCTACAAACCTTCCCCTCCTTCACCGCCTCGCGTCCTTCTTTGACCAGGAAAGCGGCGATGCCCAGGCCAATGAGCGGGTCGATCTGCCAGAAGCCGAGCGTGGCGTTGAGCAGCAGGCCCGCCAGCACCGCCGCCGAGAGCAGCATGCAGGCGAGCGTCTGCCGCGCGTCGGCCCGCAGGCTGCGGCTGGCCAGGCGGCGGCCCGTCCGGTCTTTGGCCCAGTAAAGCACGGGCATCACGACGAGCGAGAGGCTCGTGATGACGATGCCGGCCAGACTCGGCGCGGGCGCCTCGGCGAAGTACAGCCTGTTCAGCGACTCATAGACGATGTAGGCCGCCAGCACGAAAAACGTGTAGCCGACGAGCCGGACCGCCCGCCGCTCTCGCCGGGCGTCTTCTTCCGGAGCCAGGTCGCGGCGTCGCCGGAAGCGCCAGATCATCACGCTGCCCGAAAGCGACTCGACGAAGCTGTCGAGGCCGAAGCCGACGAGCGCCACGCTGCCGGCCAGCGCCCCCGCCACTACCGACGCCACGCCTTCGAGGACGTTGTAGCCGACGGTGAAGTAGGAGAGCCGCCGCGCCCGGTCGTTGAGGAGCGTCTGCGTCGTGTCCATGAGGCCGCTTGCGTGCTGGTGTCTCACAGAAACGAGGCAAGCCGGGGCGAGGTTCGGCGTGGACGAGAGGACGAGGGTGGGAGAGGACCCCGGATCAAGTCCGGGGCAGGCTCAGTGGACGAAAAAGTGTCTCGTCGATTCGTCAAACCGGCGCCAGGACGGGGGGCGGCGCCACGGCGGGCGCGGCCACCCATCCGGCGGCGGCCTCGATCTCGCGGACGAAGCGCGCCCGGCCCTGTTCCAGCCACCGGCGAAAGCGCGGCGCCGGGCTGCGGTAGGCGGGCAGGAAGCGCAGGAAGCCGTCGATGTCGAAGTGCGAGGCGGCCATGCCGGCGCCGGCGCGCGCGGCGTCGAGGCTGTTGCAGAACTGCTCGAAGTGGCCCTCCACCGGCACCGCCAGCACCGGCTTGCCCAGGTACATCGCCTCGCCCACCGACTCGAACCCCGCCGTGGTGATCAAGCCCCGGCAGCGCGCCATCAGCGCCAGGAATTTCTCGTCGTCGAGGCGGTGGAATGTCAGCGTGTCATCGTAACGCTCGACAGGAGCGGCGGCGCGGTGGTCCCAGAAACAGTGCAGCGGCGTCTCGGGATGGCGGGCGTGCCAGCGGATGATCTCGTCGGCGTAGCCACTTTCGAGCAGGTAGACGAGCAGGAAAGGCGCCTGCCGGTGGCGGGGCTGCCGGAACAGCGCCTCGCGCAGCAGGGGCGGCAGGACGGTTACGTTGGCCTCCGGCGCTTCGGGCACGGGGTAGAGCGAGAGGGCGAGCTTGCGGGCAGCGCCCAGGGCCGTCAGCCGGGTGAAGAGCCGCGTGGCCGCGCGCTGCAAGGCGTGGCCCGGCGGGAAGCGATGCGCCGGATGCAGGAAGAAGTACTGGT
>JBFGTT010000679.1:0-2069 GCA_041565995.1 Rhodothermales bacterium | reverse complement strand
GGCCGGCGGCGGCGAGTTCACCGTGGCCATCGTCGGCAACAACCCGCCGGAGGCGCTGCCGGTGATGCAGCGCGCCGTCGAGCGGACCACCGGCATCGGCCTGCACGCCCTCGAACGACGCGGCCTGCCCCCGCTCGCCTGGGACTACGCCCTCGCCGGGCGCCTCGACGCGGCGTTCGAAGCCACCTTGCAGCGGCGCGCCCTCGCCGTCTATCAGAAACTTGAATGTAAAGACTTCGCCCGCGTCGATTTCCGCGTCGATGCCGACGGGCGGCCCTGGTTCCTGGAGATCAACCCGCTGCCGACGTTCGCGCCCGACGGAACGTTTGCCATCGTGGCCGAATTAGTCGGGCAGCCCTACCCCGCATTCCTGACCGACGTGCTGGCGCGGGGGTTCCGACGGCTGGGCCTGGGGTGAGCCAACGACTTTTCGTAAAAGGCAGAATGCCAGCTACACCGCCATGCTTCCCCATCCGCAATCCGACCTCCGCAATCCGCACTGGCAAGACTGGCGCTGGCAGATGCAAAACCGCATCCACAGCGCCGAGGACCTCCGGCAGTGGATCCACCCGACGGACGACGAGCTGGCGGCCATCGAGGCGACGCGGGACATCTTCCGGTGGAACATCACGCCCTACTACGCCGCGCTGATGGATCCCGACGACCCCGGCTGCCCCATCCGCCGGCAGGTGGTGCCGCGCATGAGCGAGATGGAGCCGGACATCGTCGGCGTCGTCGATCCGCTCGAAGAGGTGGCCCATTCGCCCGTCAAGAACCTGATCCACAACTACCGCGACCGCGTGGCGTTCTGCGTCACCGCCGAGTGCGCCATCTACTGCCGCTACTGCCTGCGCAAGCGCATGGTGGGCGACGCCGACGCCTTCATGAAAAAGGATGAGTTGCAGCAAGCCATCGACTACCTGGCCGCGCATCCGGAGGTCCGCGACGTGCTGCTGACCGGCGGCGACCCGCTCATCTTCAACGAAGACCACCTGGACTGGCTGCTGCGCCGCCTCCGCGCGATCCCCCACGTCGAGATCATCCGCATCGGCACGCGCATGCCGGTCAAGCTGCCCTGCCGCATCACAGAGGCCCTCTGCGCCGTGCTGGCGCGCTACCACCCCGTCTGGCTCAACACGCACTTCAACCACCCGAAGGAACTCACCGCCGAGGCCGCCGAGGCCGTCGACCGGCTGCTGCGCGCGGGCGTGCCGGTGGGCAACCAGACCGTGCTGCTGCGCGGCGTCAACGACGACGCGGCCACCATGCAGGCGCTCTGCGAGGGCCTCGTCCGCCTGCGCGTGCGGCCCTACTACCTCTACCAGGCCCAGCTCATCGGCGGCACGGCGCCCTTCCGTACGTCCATCGAGAAGGGCATGGAGATCATGCGCGCGCTCCAGGGGCGCACCACCGGCTTCGCCCTGCCGCGCTACGTGCTCGACACGCCCTTCGGCAAGGTGCCGCTGGAGGGCACCTACGTGCGGGGCCGCGCCGGCGACCACGTGGTGATGGAGACCTACGACGGCACGCTCTGGGCCGAGCCGAACCCCGTCCCGCCGGACGAGGCGTGCCGCTTCGCGCTGCCGCAGATCCCCCTGCCCGAGGGCGTCGCCACGATTCCCACCGGCGCCGCGACGTTCGTGCCGCTGCCGGTGACGATCGGATAAAAAGGAGGGCCGGTCGGTCCCCGCTGCAAGAAGACCGACCGGCCCAGCTGCGTAGCGGAAGGCCGGAGGAATCCGCTACGAGATCGGACCGCTCCGCGGCCGCCCGATCCAACACGCGGCAGGCATCATTTGACGACGGTGAACGGCTGTGAATCGACGAAGTGCTCGCCCAGCACCCGCACCACGTACGTGCCGCTGGTGAGCCGGCTGGCGTCGAGGAAGACCGTCTGCGTCACGCCGCCTTCGGGGGTGCCCCGGTAGAGTTCCTGCACGCGGCGGCCCAGCATGTCGAAGACTTCGATGACGACCTGCTGCTGCTGCCGCACGCCGAAGCTGAACGTCGCCTGCGGGTTGAACGGGTTGGGATAGATTTCCGTGATCAGGTAGGACTCCGGCATTTCG
>JBFGTT010000678.1:0-2092 GCA_041565995.1 Rhodothermales bacterium | reverse complement strand
CGGAGGCCAGCGTGTCGCCGCCGGGGCTGAAGGCGTGGGTGGTGACGGCGTGGGTGTGGCCCCGCAGCGGCGAACCCAGCGGCCTGTTCGTCTTGAGATCCCAGAGGATGATGGTGCTGTCGCGGCTGGCCGAGGCCAGCAGGCTGTCGGCAGGGCTGAAGGCTACGCTGGTGACGGCTCCGTGATGCTGGTGCAGGAAGGCTTCGAGGTGCGAGTTGTGTTCGAGGGCCGAGAGCAGGCTGCTGCGTGCCTCTTCGGTAGGCGCCGTGCCGACGGCCTCGACCCCCAGCAGCAGCGCCAGGTCGTGCTGGTTTTCGAGGTGTTGCAAGACCTGCGTCGCCAGCCGCCGCGAATCGGACAGGCGCTCCTGCTTTTTCGCCGAGAAGAAAAAGCCTAGGGCCACGAGCGCTGCGCCGACGGCGATCAGCGCCAGCGCGAACGTGAGCACCAGCCGGCGACGCAGCCGCCGGGCCGCCGCTGCCTGTTCTTGCGCGCGCTGCTGCTGTTCCCGCGCCAGCGCCTGCGCCTGTTCCAACTCGCGCCGCCGCCGGGCTTCCTTTTCGAGCCGCTCCTGGTCGCGGGCACGCTGGCTGTCGTCCAGGAAGGCCATCGCCTGCTCGAAGCCCTCGTGGTAGATGGCCGCCCAGTCTGCCGTGGGCCGGTTGTCGGCGCGCCATGCCAGGGCCAGCTGAAGTTCCGGGTCTTCCCAAAGGCTCAGCCTGCCCTCGGCGTGCAGTGCGGCGGCTTCGGCCAGCCGGCGGTACGTCTGCGCCGACTCGGCCTCTTCGTCCGCCCACGCCTTGAGGCGTTCCCACACCCGCATCAGGCTCTCGTGCGAGATGTCGATCACCGTCTCCGGCTCCAGCGGCGTGCCCGCCGGCGGCATCAGCAGCGAGCGGTCCGGGCGACGGAACGCCTCGATCACGGCCTGGACCGTTTCGGTCTCGGCCCGGCACACGGCGCTTAGCTTGGCGAGCCGCGTCGGGCGCCGCAGGCCGCGCGCATCGACGCCCCGGTCCGTCAGGCGTTTGAACATCCTCTCGGCGACGGCGCGGTGCTCGTCGTCGGGCAGTTCGCGGTAGACCTCGTCGCCGTGCTCGGAGAGCGCGCGGCCCATCGTGCCGATGGCTTCGTAGTGCGGCACGTCGAGCGGTTCGTCGGCGCGGTGATGATCGAGCCAGTGCTCCCAGGTGCGCATGAGCGCGTGCTGGAGGATCGGCAACTGGTCCGGGTTGTCGCCCACGTCGTTGAGCAAACGCTGCATCAGGCGCGGCGTCATCCGCGCCCCGCCGACGGCCACCGGCCCCTCGATGGCCCGCCGGCGCTGCGCGCGCGTCATCCTCGGCACCAGGAACTGCGCGTCGTTGATGGCTTCGGGCAGGTCGCGGAACTGCGAGCAGTCGCCCAGAAAGTCCGAGCGCATCGTCAGCACGACGTAGAGGGGCACGCGGTCGGTGCGGGCGGCTTCCAGGAGCAGCTTGACGAAGGCCGCCGCCTCGTCGCCGGCCTCCTCCTGGTGTGGATCGCCCCGGGCGCGGTCCTTGAAGCGGAAGAGTTCTTCGAACTGATCGACGACGACCAGCAGGTTCTCGCCGGCGGGCAGGCGGGCCTGCTCGGCCACCTCCACCAGGCCGAGGGCGCTGCGGCGCAGCGTCGTCTCGGTGAGGGTGTGCCAGAGGGCCAGGTTTTCGTCGTCTTCGGGTGGGCCGCAGACGTCGGGGGCGTTGAGGGCCTGGGCCAACGCCCGGATAGGCTGGCGGCCGGGCCGCATCAGCGCCACGCGCCAGCGCGAGCCGGCCCCCGCCATGAAGCCGCCGTGGAGCGCCGGCAGCAGCCCGGCCCGCACCAGCGACGACTTGCCGCTGCCCGAAGACCCGACGACGGCCAGAAAGCGGTGCAGCCGTAGCCGCCGCAGCAACTCGTCCGTCTGGTCTTCGCGCCCGAAGAAGAGGTAGTCTTCGTCGGGTCCGAAAGGCCGCAGGCCGGGGAACGGGTTGAAGTGGTCCGCACGCTCGTTCATGCCTTGGTGCCTCCACCCGGCGTTTTGATCGCGTCGAGCAAGGCGGCCAGGTCGTCGGGCGAGAAACCGTCG
>JBFGTT010000677.1:0-2095 GCA_041565995.1 Rhodothermales bacterium | reverse complement strand
GAGGATCCTGGAACGCCCTCCACGCGATGCTCTGCGTATCCACGTCATACTCCCAGAGGCCCACTAGGCGGCCCCGGTCGACGATGGCGTGGCTGGGCAAGTCGGTCAGTCCACCTATAGCCTGATAGGCTCTCCCGGCCAGGACCGGCCGCTCGCCATTTGGCTACGCTCAAGATACGCTGGGCGTGGTGCAGCAAAATACATCAGGAGTCTTGTCGAAAATAACGGACGTTTTTTGGGAACCGATGGCCGCGCCGGACATAGAGTACACATATCCACGGTATACAATTATACAGACCTGCGATGTCCCTCTTCGAGCCAGCCGCCCTCTGCGCTGAAATCTGGCGTTATTGCGCCTGTCCGGCTTGCACCGCCGCACGTACTACGCGTTGTTCGGCCAGCCCCCGCTGAACCAGCATGGTTCCAAGGGGACGGCCGCCGGGGTCGCCGCTGCGCGGTGCCCTCCCAAGGCCGCGGAAGCCCATCGCACACACACCACAACGAGACTCGCTGCGAAGGAGCCCAGAGTCCGGGGAGCCGAGAGCCGCCAAGGTATGCTTCGGGGTGGTCGTAGCCGTCGGATTTAGCTTTAAGCTAATAGTATCTCAAGACGAACTACAACGAGGTATTTTAGAATGTTGTGGATGGGCATGAAGAAGGCGTATCCTGATTGTTGAACAAGATGAACCGCCCCTCGGGGCACAACCAGGACACGCCTTATGAAACACACAGAATCTAACGTAATCGACCTTCACAAGCCAGCCCCGCAAGCTGAACGATCCCCCAACGAGGCCCGCAGTGTCCTCGACGAGATCGTCCGAGAGGGTGCCCAGCGCATGCTCCAGATGGCCCTTGAGCAAGAAGTAGCGGCCTACATTGAGGCCTGCCAGCACCTGCGTGATGAGCAGGGTCATCGCCTCGTCGTGCGCAACGGCTACCAGGCCGAGCGCCAGGTGCTCACCGGAGCCGGAGCGCTTCAGGTCAAGAAGCCGCGGGTGCATGACCGCCGTGCAGACCAGCACTTCACCAGTCGGATCCTGCCTCGCTACCTGCGCCGTGCGCCCAGTATCGATGCCTTGATCCCGGCGCTCTACCTCAAGGGGGTCTCGACAGGAGACTTCACCGAGGCGCTCACGGCGATCCTCGGCGAGGGGGCATCGGGGCTCTCGGCAGCCAACATTGTCCGTTTGAAGCAGGGCTGGATGCAGCAATACGAGCAGTGGAGCCAGCGTGATCTCTCGCAGAAGCATTACGTCTATATGTGGGCCGACGGCATCTACTTCGACGTGCGGCTGACGCCAGAGCGTCCGTGTATGCTCGTGGTGATCGGAGCCACGCCCGAGGGCAAGAAGGAACTCCTGGGCCTGATTGACGGCGAGCGCGAGAGCAAGATTTCGTGGAAGGATCTGCTCTTGGACCTCAAGCGGCGGGGCTTGAAGCGGGGTCCTGAGTTGGCCATTGCTGACGGCGCACTGGGATTCTGGCCGGCGCTCGAGGAGGTCTATCCGGGAGCCCGGCACCAGCGGTGTTGGGTCCACAAGACGGCCAACGTCTTGGACAAACTGCCGAAGTCGCTGCAGCCGATGGCCAAGCGCAAACTCCACGCGATCTACCTGGCCCCGACAAAGCAGGAAGCCTTGGCCGCCTTGGCCAGATTCGAGGCGCTCTTTCGAGAGAAGTACCCGAAGGCGGTGCGGTGCCTGCGCAAAGACCAGGAGGTGCTGCTAACGTTCTATGATTTTCCGGCGGCGCATTGGAAGCACCTTCGCACGACGAACGCGATTGAATCGACGTTTGCGACGGTGCGGCACCGGACGCGTCAGACGAAGGGTTGTGGTAGTCGAGAGGCGACGCTGATGATGGTCTACAAGCTGGGCCGGGAAGCGGAGAAGCGCTGGCGGCGTCTGGACGGGTCTAAGCTGATCGTCAAGGTGCTTGCTGGCGTCCGGTTTGAGGACGGAGAGGAGCAAGAAGAGTCCAGAAAAGCAGCCTGAGCCACTGCAATCAGGATATGGCCTCAGAAGCCTTCGTCCACAACACTTGACAATATCTCTCTCCGACTCCCCGGCTCTCCAATTCCCCGACTCCCCGGCTC
>JBFGTT010000676.1:0-2127 GCA_041565995.1 Rhodothermales bacterium | reverse complement strand
GAGACGACGGCCCTCAACAACGTCAACCTGGAGATTCAGGCGGGCGAGTTCGTCTCGGTGATGGGGCCTTCGGGCTGCGGCAAATCGACGCTGCTCAACATCCTGGGCCTGCTCGACAACCCCACCGAGGGCCAGTATCACTTCAACGGCCACCAGGTGGCGGGCCTCTCGGAGCGGCAGCGGGCGCAGTTACGCAAAGGCGCCATCGGCTTCGTCTTTCAGAGCTTCAACCTGATCGACGAGTTGACCGTCTTCGAGAACGTCGAGTTGCCGCTGCTCTACCTGGGCATCTCCTCGGCGCAGCGGGAGCAGCGCGTGCGCGCCGCGCTCGAACGCACGCAGATCGTCCACCGCAAGGATCACTTTCCGCAGCAGCTCTCGGGCGGGCAGCAGCAGCGCGTGGCCGTGGCGCGCGCCGTCGTGGCCAGCCCCAGTCTGATCCTGGCCGACGAGCCGACGGGCAACCTCGACTCGACCAACGGCGAGGAGGTGATGAAGCTGCTGACGGAACTCAACGAGGCCGGCACGACCATCGTAATGGTGACGCACTCGCCCGCCGACGCCGAGTACAGCCATCGCATCGTGCACCTCTTCGACGGCCACGTCGTCACGGAAAACTTCATGGCCAAGAAGTACGCCCACACCCCGCAGACGAGCTAGGGCGCGCGGGGAACGGCGTCGTGCCTTTCTTTCTCGCCGTTGCTGCCGTACTATCGGCCAGGGTGCACCGTCCACAAACGCTTCGGGGGGAACCGCCTTGAGATACGTTGCCACGCTTTGCGCGCTGTTGCTGCTGGGTGTCGGCTGCGACAGCCGCGACTTCGCCGGGCCGGACGACCCCGCCGCACCGCCGGCCGCCGGCCCCGCCGCCACCTTCAAGGTGGTGTACCTCGTCGAGGGCACCTACGCCACGTGCGAGATCCGCTACACCGACCGCAGCGGCCAGGCCGCCGCCACGCCTCGCGCCGTCTCGCTGCCCTGGACGCACGTCTTCGAGGTGGTCGTCAGCGCCGCCTCCGGCCCCTTCGACGCCCGCGTGAGCGCCACCTGCGCCGACCCCACCAAGCTCGGCAAATCCACCGCGACGTTGCTCGTCGACGCGCAGGTGAAGGCCACGGCGAGCGCCGTCGGCTTCGGCGCCACCGCCCTGGCCGAGCACCGGATCGCGGCGAAGTAATCCGACGACGAGAGGAAGATTTGATTTTTGACGCCTCGATCCGTGGTCTCCTCGGTTCGTTTTTCGTCCACACCTCCATAGGTCCACACCCCGGTGTCCGCAGGCGGACAGGAGGTGTATCGCCAGCGAACGATCTGCGCCCGCCGCCCCGTCTGGAGGATCCGCGCAAGGCGTTGAAAGAAAACGGGTTGCGAAAAGCGGAACGCATCTTGAGTTGAGGACAGGTGCCGCCGCGTCTTGCGAGGCGCAGCCCGGCCCGGTGATCTGCACAGCGGCGAAGGCCGGGCACCGCTTCCTCCCTTGCCGGGATCTGCCCGATGACGGCCCCATGATCAGCCTGCGCGACCTCACCAAGTCTTACGCGCACGGACTCAGCCGGACGTTCGTGCTGCGCCGCGTCGGCCTGGAGGTGGCCGAGGGCGATTTCGTCACGATCATGGGGCCGTCGGGATCGGGCAAATCGACGCTGCTGCACATTCTGGGCATGCTCGACGAGCCGTCGAGCGGCGAATACTTTTTCCTGGGCGAGCCGGTGCACCGGATGAGCGAGCGCCGCCGCACCGAGTTGCACCGCACGCACATCGGCTTCGTCTTCCAGGCCTACCACCTCATCGACGACCTGACGGTCTACGAAAACCTCGAGACGCCGCTGCTCTACAAGAAAGTCCAGCGCGCCGAGCGCCGGGGGCGGGTGGCCGAGATGCTCGACCGCTTCAACATCGTCGCCAAAAAAGACCTGTTTCCGAGCCAGCTCTCCGGGGGGCAACAGCAGCTCGTGGGGGTGGCCCGCGCGCTGATCATCGAGCCGAGGCTGATCCTGGCCGACGAGCCGACGGGCAACCTGCATTCGAGCCAGGGCGACCAGATCATGGAGCTCCTCCGGCGGCTCAACCAGGAGGACGGCGTGACCATCATCCAGGTGACGCACAACCGGAAGTATGCCGCCTACG
>JBFGTT010000675.1:0-2130 GCA_041565995.1 Rhodothermales bacterium | reverse complement strand
CCCTCGGCCTCGATGACCAGGTCGCCCAGGCGCGGGCCGGGCGGGATGGGGATCTCGAGGTCGTCGTCGCGGGCGTCCTGCTGCCGCGCCAGCATCTGCTCGTAGGCGGCGATGCGCGCCTTGCTCTTGGCGTGGCGACCCCTGGGCGCGGTGCGCACCCAGGCCAGCTCGCGCTCGAGCGCCTTCTGCCGCTTCGAGGCCTGCTTTTCTTCGACGGCCAGCCGCTGCCGCTTCTGCTCCAGCCACGCGGTGTAGTTACCCTCGAAGGGGATGCCCTGGCCCCGGTCGAGTTCGAGGATCCAGCCGGCGACGTTGTCGAGGAAGTAGCGGTCGTGCGTGACGGCGATGACGGTGCCGGGGTAGCGGGCCAGGTGCTGTTCGAGCCACGCCACGCTCTCGGCGTCGAGGTGGTTAGTCGGCTCGTCGAGCAGCAGCACGTCGGGTTCCTGCAAGAGCAGGCGGCAGAGGGCCACGCGCCGGCGCTCACCGCCGGAGAGCACGCCCACGGGCGTCTCGCCGGGCGGGCAGCGCAAGGCGTCCATCGCCATCTCCAGGCGGCTGTCGAGGTCCCAGGCGCCCAGGTGGTCGATGCGCTCCTGGAGCTTCGCCTGCTCGTCCATCAGCGCCTCGTAGTCGGCGTCCGGCTCGGCAAAGCGCGCGCTGACGTCCTCGTAGCGCCGGAGCAACGCCACCGCCTCGCGCGCGCCTTCCTCGACGATCTCGCGGACGGTCCTGTCGGCCTCGAGCGCCGGCTCCTGCGCCAGGTGGCCGAAGCGGATGCCCTTCTGCGCGTCGATGCGGCCCAGGTACTCCGCGTCCAGCCCGGCGATGATGCGCAGCAACGTGCTCTTGCCCGACCCGTTGAGGCCCAGCACGCCGATCTTGGCGCCGTAGAAAAACGACAGGTAGATGTCTTTGAGGACCTGCTTGCCGGTGGATCGGTAGACCTTGCCCACGCCCAGCATCGAAAAGATGACCTTGTTGTCGCTCAAGAGATCGCACGAACAGGTGGAAGGGACGGCGCGCCTCGTAAAATACGAAGCGCGACTTTTGTTCGTGCAGCGACGCGGGATTCCGCAGCAGAGGGTATGCGAGGCGCCGGTCTACCGCACCCTCGGCAGCCGGCTTACGTGATCTCCTTATGGATCGCCTCGATAATGAATTTATTCAGACTCACCCCTTTACGCCGGGCCGCAATGTGCGCGCGGCGGTGCAAATCGGCTGCCATCCGAATGTTGAGCCGCCCGGAAAACGGCTTCGACGGCGCCCTGCCGGTCTCCTCACAATAGGCCAGATAGTCGTCTACGGCCTCGCGAAAAGCCTGCTCCAGGGCCTCGACGGACGTTCCCTCGAAGTAGACGTCGTCGTACGTATCGGCGAGGTGGCCGTTGAAGAGGTGATCCCGGTCGTCGTAGCTGATCACCGCCGTGTAGCCCTTGTAGGTCATCGTTTATGGCGTTATGCCGTGATCGCTGAGGAATGCGCGCGCCGCCTCTACGGCGTAGCGTCTGGCTTCTTTCTGGGGATGAGGGCGATGGAAGGTTTTAACCTGATCGCCCAACTTGATCCGCACGCGGAATCGCAATGATCCGTTCCAGCCGATTACAAACTCACCGCACCCTCGGCAGGTCGCCCTCGCCTTTCGTCGGCAGCGCGACGAAGCCCGTCAGATGGGCGTCGACGGCGCGGGCGGCTTCGCGGCCCTCGGAGATGGCCCAGACCACCAGCGACTGCCCCCGCCGCATGTCGCCCGCCGAGAAAATACCGGGCACGCTGGTGCCGTAGTGGCCGTCGGTCTGCACGTTGCCGCGCGCGTCGAGCGCCAGGCCGAGTTGGTCGATCATCCCGCCGGTCTCCGGGCCGGCGTAGCCGACGGCCAGCACCACCAGGTCGGCGGGCCAGTCGCGCTCGGTGCCGGGGACCTCCAGGAAGCCGGGCCGCCCGTTGCCGTTGGTGGCGAACTCGACGCGCACCGTGCGCAGCCGCTCGACGCTCCCGCTGGATCCTTCGAAGGCTTTCGTGAGGAGGCTCCAGTGGCGGTCGGCGCCCTCCTCGTGCGAGGTGGTGGTGGTGAGCACCATCGGCATGTAGGGCCAGGGCTGGTGCGGCGGGCGCTCCTCCGGCGGCGTG
>JBFGTT010000674.1:0-2132 GCA_041565995.1 Rhodothermales bacterium | reverse complement strand
CGGCGGCGCCTCCGGAAGGGTCAATATTTTTCCGGGACGAAGGTCTGCGTGTCGAGCGGGGGGCGGACGTAGCCGAGGTCTTGCTGGCGCGGCGGCAGCGCGATGGGTTCGGGCGTCAGGTCCTCGTAGGGGATCATGCTCAGGAGGTGGTCGATGCAGTTGAGCCGGGCGCGGCGCTTGTCGTCGGCCTCGACGACGTACCAGCGCGCCTGCGGGATGTCCGTGTAGAGAAACATCTGGTCTTTGGCGCGCGAGTATTCGACCCATCGGGCGCGCGACTCCAGGTCCATCGGGCTGAGTTTCCAGCGTTTGGTCCGGTCTTTGAGCCGGCCCTGGAAGCGGCGTTCCTGTTCCTGCGGGCTGACCGAGAACCAGTACTTGATCAGGATGATGCCGTCGTAGACGAGCAGGCGCTCGAACATGGGGCAGGAGCGGAAGAACTCGCGGTATTCCTCGTCGGTGCAGAAGCCCATCACGCGTTCGACGCCGGCGCGGTTGTACCAGCTTCGGTCGAAGAGCACCATCTCGCCGGCGGCGGGCAGGTGGGCCACGTAGCGCTGGAAGTACCACTGGGTCTGTTCGCGTTCGGTGGGCTTGTCGAGGGCTACGACGCGGCAGATGCGCGGGTTGAGCGGCTCGGTGATGCGCTTGATGGTGCCGCCCTTGCCGGCGGCGTCGCGCCCTTCGAAGAGCACGACCACGCGCAACCCTTGCTCCCGGATCCATCGTTGCAGCTTGACCAGTTCGATCTGGAGCCGGGCCAGTTCGCGCTCGTAGACCTGTTTGTTGAGCGACTTCTTTCGCGCCGGGGCGCTCTCTTTCTTGTCCTTCGACATGGCGTGCTTCGGTGTACGGGGGATGGGACGGCTAGGCCGCTTCCGCCGCCGGGGCGTAAGCGCCGTCGCCCGAGGCCGGGGCCGGCGCTTCGCCGGTCACCCCCTTAGCGATGCGCTTGGCGAAATAGTAGACGCGCTTGAGGTACTCGATGATCTCCGACTCGACACGGAAGGTAACCAGGCGGTTGGGCGCTTCGGCGGCCAGGCGGTGCGCCAGATGCGCCTCGGCCCGGCCCGCCAGCCGGCTCACCTCGCCCTTGGCGTCGATGACCTGCCCGGCCATGCCGGCGTCGGAGGCGTCGAGTGCTTGCAGGGCCAGTTGCACGGCCCAGCACACCCTGGCGTGCAGCGCATCCAGTGCCGCCTGCGTGGCCTCGCTCACGTGCACGTCGTTGCGCAGCCGCTCCCGTCCGGCCTCGACGATGTTCGTCTCGATCATGTCGCCGATGTTCTCGATGTTGTTGGCGGCGGCCATGTAGGCGTAGAGCTGGCTCGACTCCTGCGCCGGCAGGTTCTCCTGCGAGAGGCGGCCCAGGTAGGTGACGATGGCGCCGTGGAGCGCGTCGATCTCGTCGTCGCGTGCGGCCAGAGCTTCGAGGTCTTCGCGGCTGCCGCGCAGGGCGATGGGGAGCGCCTTGCCGACCATGTCGTAGGCCCGTTCGCCGATGCGCCGCAGTTCCATGCGGACGCGGTCGAGCGCCAGCGCGGGCGTCTCGAGCAGGATCTCGTCGAGGTATCGCGGCTGGATGGCTTCGGCGCCGGTGGGCAGGCGATCCGGGACGACCTTGCGGGTCAGCCAGGCCAGCGGCGCGGCGAACCAGACGAAGACGAACGTGTTGGCGACGTTGAAGAGCGTGTGGGCGTTGGCGATCTGGCGCGGCGTCTCGGCGGCCAGGCGGGCGGTGCCCTCCAGGCCGGAGGCCGTCGGCGAGATCTCGCGCACGATCCACGCCAACTCGTCGATGAAGCCCAGCCAGACCACCACGCCGAGGACGTTGAAGAGCACGTGCACGAAGGCGGCCTGCACCGCCTCGCGCGGCTTGCCGAGGGCGGCCAGCAGCGCCGTCACGCACGTGCCGATGTTGGCGCCAAAGGCCAGCGCGATGCCCGCCTCCAGCGTGATGAACCCCTGCGCGGCCAGCACGATGATCACGCCCGTGGTGGCCGACGAACTCTGGATGAGGCCGGTAAAGGCGGCGCTGAGGAGGATGCCCAGCAGCGGGTGCTCCATCTGCCCCATCAGGTCGATGAACGGCGCGTAGGTGCGTAGCGGGCGCGTCGCCTCGCTCATCAGCT
>JBFGTT010000673.1:0-2132 GCA_041565995.1 Rhodothermales bacterium | reverse complement strand
TAGCGTTCAAAACGCCCCCGGTCAAGGGGCGGGCCGTTACGTTCTCCTGCCCGTGCAGGCGTGGTCGAGCCGACGAGAGAATGAAGAGACGAAGATTTTTTCGTCCCGTCCATGCGTCCTTTAGTCCTCTCGTCCATTCGTCGGCTCGTTCTTATCCCGGAGTTGACACCGAGGCGCGCACCGGCTATTTTAATTATCCTGCATGCGCGCGATAGGCATCGCCTACCCCTGCCGTTTCACACGTCGTGCCTGTTGCATACCGCCCGCGTTTCATGCGATCCAGGCTGCCTACATACCGGCGAAGCCCGGCCCCGTATTTTCTGTGCGTGCTCGTGGCGGCGGCGCTCGTCGTCCCGGCGCGCGGTCAATTCAGCGGCGTCTGGGGGGCCGACGAGGTGCAGGTGGGGCAGAACGCCAATCTCTTTGCCCGCTGGGAAGGCCGGTCGCCGTTCGAAGGGGCCTTCGTGGAACTGCCGCCGAGGTGGACGCTCAAGGAGGCCGTAGCCGTGCGCCAGGGATACCGGCAACGCACGCTCAAGGTGCGGCGCCTCGACGAGATCAGCAACGTCTACGGCGTGGCCTCGTCCGAGCCGCTCTTGGGGCCGCACGACCTGGTCCTGCACGTCGAGACCGGTGGCCTGCCGGGCCGCGCCGACTGGACGCTCACCCCGTTCGTCTTCCAGGAAGAGAGGGGGCGGATGCGCCTGGTGCCGCGCTCCGGCTTCCGCATCACCCGGGCCGCCCGGCAGGTCGCGCCCGCGCCGGCGACCGACAACCGCGTGCTGGCCTTCCGGGGCAACGGTCCCCCGCTGCTGCTGCGCCGGAGCGCGCTGCCCGACCTGGGCGCGCGGGCCTCCTACACCCTCGAATGCTGGATCCGCACCACCGATCTCAACGAAGTCATCCTCTCCACCTGGAACGGCGAAGAGCACGCGCCCTACCCGCTCGAACTCGTCGTCGACGCCGGCGGGCGGCTGCGCTACTACCGGGGGCAGCCGGGCCGCCACGAGTCGATGGCGACGCTGGCGCCCGTGGCCGACGGGCAGTGGCACCACCTGGCCCTCACCCACGACGCCTACGCCGGCTGGACCCGCCTCTTCCTCGACGGCCTCGCCGCCGACTCGCTCTACAGCCCGGCGGCACCGCCCGTCTATCCGCGCCTCGACCTGGCCCTCGGCGCGCGCCTGCCCTCGCTCTACGTCTCCGCCGACGCCCTCGGCGGCTACACGGGCCTGCTCGACGAACTGCGCCTCTGGCCGCAGGCCCGCCCGGCGGCAGCCGTCCGGCGCACGATGCGCGAGCCGTTGCAGGCTACCGCCGGCACGGTGATCCTGGGCTTCGAAGAGCCGATCCCGGCGGAGCTGCTGGCGCAACGGGCCGCGCGCGTCGAACGCATCGCCTCCGACCTGGTCTTCTACCAGCCCGTGCAGTACATCCAGGCCGTCCCGGAGGGCGAAGGGGTGCACCTGACGTGGGAGACCAAGGATACGCGCACGAGGGCCTTCATCCTTGAGCGATCCTCCGACGGACGCGCTTTCGTGCCTGTGGGCGAAGTCAACGCGGCCGACGCCACCCGCCGCGACGACGAGGCGCGCGCCTACGCCTTCCACGATCCGTACGTGACGGACCAGGTGGTGTTCTACCGCATCCGGCAGCGCTTCGAGAGCGGCGCAGAGCGGCTCTCGGGCGCCATCAAGCTGGGGTTGGGGCGGCAGGTGCAGGAGGAGGGGGCCGTCTTGCTCGGCAACTTCCCCAATCCCTTCAACCCGGCCACCACCATCGGCTACGAAGTGCGGCAGGCGCAGCGCGTGCGCGTCTCGGTGTGGGATCTCAAGGGCCAGCAGGTCGCCGTGCTCGTCGACCGGGTGCATCAGCCGGGCTACTACGAGGTCCGCTTCGACGCCACCGACCTGCCCAGCGGCACCTATTTCGTCCGGATGCAGACCCGGCGCGGCACGCTGACGCACCAGATGGTTCTGACGAAGTAAACGTAGGGGGACCGCCCGCAACGACTGAGCCTCCTTTGCGTTGTACGATTTTCCAGCCTCACCAAACCTTCCCGCGCGTCGAGCAGCCCGTTGCCGCTACGCCCGGGCAATCCGCCGAGTACGCGATGGTCGAACCGATCTCTG
>JBFGTT010000672.1:0-2149 GCA_041565995.1 Rhodothermales bacterium | reverse complement strand
CGTCCGCCCGCATCCGGGACAGGCCCGCGTGGCCCGCAACGTGCGCGCAATGCTGGTCGATAGCGAGATCCTGGAGGCGCACCGGCACTGCGGCAAGGTACAGGATCCCTACTGCCTGCGCTGCGTGCCGCAGGTGCACGGCGCCTGCCGCGACGCCCTCGACCACGCCCGCACCGTCGTCGAGACCGAGATCAACAGCGTCACGGACAACCCGCTCGTCTTCCCTGGCGTGAACGGCGAAGAGAACGCCATCGTCAGCGGCGGCAACTTCCACGGCGAGCCGCTGGCGCTGGCGCTCGACTACGCCGCGCTGGCGCTGGCCGAACTGGCCGGCATCTCCGAACGGCGCACCTACCTCTTGCTCGAAGGCCACGACGGCCTGCCCCGGCTGCTGATGAAAGAGACCGGCATCAATTCGGGGTTCATGATCCCGCAGTACACCGCCGCCGCGCTCGTCTCCGAAAACAAGGTGCTCTGCCACCCCGCCTCGGTCGATTCGATCCCGACGAGCCTGGGGCAGGAAGACCACGTCTCGATGGGGTCCATCAGCGCCGTCAAGCTGCTCTACGTCCTGCAAAACGTCGAGCACGTGCTGGCCATCGAGCTGTTCACCGCCGCACAGGCGCTCGACTACCGGCTGCCGCTGCGACCGGGCCGGGGCGTCGAGATCGCGCACCGGTACGTCCGCACCATCGTCCCGCACTACGAGTCCGACGCGCTCTTCCACCAGGCCATCACCCGCTGCCTGGAGATCATCCGCGGCCAGGACTTCGAGGAACACATCGCCGGAGCACTCAAAACGCTCCGGTAACGGTTATTGGGAATGGGTAATTGGAAAATGGAAAATGGTGATTGGAAAATGGTCGGTCGAAGCGCCATCCTCCACCATTTTCGATTTTCCATTTTCGATTTTCCAATCCGCAATCCGCACTCCCCAATCCGCAATCGAACATGCCTGTTCTGAAAAACATCGGAACCTTAGCTGCGTGCCGCGCCGAGGGCGGGCAGGGGGCGATCCACGAGATCGAGCAGGCGGCGCTGGCCTGGGAGGGCGAGACGATCCGGTGGGTGGGGGCGGAGGCGGATCTGCCGGCGGACCTGGCCGCGCTGGAAAGCCACGACGCAGGCGGCGCGCTGGTCGTCCCCGGCCTGGTCGATTGCCACACGCACCTGGCCTTCGGCGGCTGGCGAGCCGACGAGTTTGCGCAGCGAAGCCTGGGGGCGAGCTACCTGGAGATCGCCCGGCGCGGCGGCGGCATCGCCGCGACGATGCGGCACACGCGGGCGGCCTCCGAAGCCGACCTGCTGGCCCACGCGAAAGGCTTCCTGCGCGAGATGGCCCGCCTGGGCGTCACCACCGTCGAGGCCAAGAGCGGCTACGGCCTCAACGTCGCCGACGAGTTGAAGACGCTGCGCGTCTACCGGCGGCTGCAACAGCAGCAGCCCCTCGGCCTGGTGCCGACGTTCCTGGGGGCGCACGTCGTCCCGCCGGAGTTCAAAGACGACCGGGCGGGCTACCTCCGGCTCCTGTGCGAGGAACTAATCCCTCGAATTGCCGAAGAAAAGCTGGCGGTCTTCTGCGACGTGTTCGTCGAGGAGACGGCGTTTTCCGTCGAGGAGGCGCGCGCGGTCTTCGCGGCGGCCCGGCGCCACGGCCTGCGCGCGAAGCTCCACGCCGACCAGCTCAGCGACGGCGGCGGGGCGAAGCTGGCCGCCGAGGTGGGCGCCGTCTCGGCGGATCACCTGGAGTATGCCTCCGACGAGGGCATCCGGGCGATGGCCGAGGCCGGCGTCGTAGCCGTGAGCCTGCCGCTGGCGACGCTCTACCTCCGCCAAAAGCCGATGGACGCCCGCCGCTTCCTCGACGCCGGCGTGCCCGTGGCCGTGGCGACGGACTTCAACCCCGGCAGCGCGCCCAGCTACCACCTGCCGCTGGCCCTCACGCTGGCCTGCATCCTGCAACGCATGACGCCCGCCGAGGCGCTCAAAGGCGCCACGCTCTACGCCGCGCGCGCCCTCGGCCTCGACCACCGCGTCGGCTCGCTCGAACCGGGCAAGCAGGCCGACTTCACGCTGCTCGACGCCCCCGGCGTTGACCACTGGCTCTACCACTTCCGCCCCAACGCCGCCACGGCGACGTTCGTGCGGG
>JBFGTT010000671.1:0-2159 GCA_041565995.1 Rhodothermales bacterium | reverse complement strand
GCGCGTCGTGGCGGCCCTGCTCGAACAAGGCCAGCAGGCCGACGGCTCCGTCGTCGTCCCCGAAGCGCTGCGGCCCTACACCGGGTTCGAGCGGATCGGATAAGTGCATCAAGATAATGGGTGATTACAATGAGCAAAATGAGCCGCCCACGCCCTTAAGCTGATGCTGTAGAAACCGAACCAATTTCCATTTTCCAATTCCCCGTTTCCATTTTCCAAAGCCTCATCCATCCCGCAAAGCCGTCCGCGCCGCCAGCACGCCGCACATGCCGTGGACGCCGCCGCCGGGGGGCGTAGACGAGGAGCAGAGGTAGACGCCCGGCAGCGGCGTGCGGTACGGCGCCGGGCTGACGACCGGGCGCGCCAGCAGTTGCCACAGATCCATCGCCCCGCCGTTGATGGTGCCGCCGACGAGGTTGGCGTTGAGCCGTTCGAGCGCGGCGGGCGGCGTGACGTGCCGCGCCAGGATGCGGTCGCGGAAGCCCGGCGCGAAGCGTTCGATCTGCGCGTCGATGCGCCCGGCCATGTCGAACGTGGAGCCTTGCGGGACGTGGCAGTAGGCCCAGACGGTGTGCCGGCCCGCCGGGGCGCGCGTAGCGTCGAAGAGGCTGTGCTGGGCCAGCAACACGAAAGGCCGCTCCGGATGCCGCCCTTCGCCCACCGCCCGCTCGGCCTCGGCCACTTCGGCGAGCGTGCCGCCGAGGTGGACTGTCCCGGCGCGGGTGCAGGCGTCGGAGCGCCAGGGGATCGGCCCGTCGAGAGCGTAATCGACCTTGAAGACGCCCCAGCCGTAGCGGAAGCGTTCGAGGCGGCGGCGGTAGGCCGGAGGCAGCCGGTCGCCGGCCAGGCCCAGGAACTGGCGCGGGGTCAGGTCGAGCAGGACGGCGCGGGCGGGCGGCACCTCGTGCAGGGTGCGCACCGGGTGTTCGGTGACGATCTCGCCGCCGAGCGTGCGCAGGTGCGCCGCCAGCGCGTCGGCCACCTGCTGCGCCCCGCCGCGCGGCATGGGCCAGCCGACGGCGTGCCCCAGCAGGCCCAGCACCAGCCCGAAGGCCGACGAGGCGAGTTGTTCGAGCGGCAGCGTGGCGTGCGCGGCGATGCCGGCGAAGAGTGCCCGGGCCGGCTCGCCCGCGAACCGGGCTTCGGCCAGGCTGCGCGCCGGGCGGATGGCCTGGAGGCCGAACCGTGCCAGCAGCAGCGGGTGGCGGGGCAGGTGCAGGAGCGGTTGCAGCGTCTCGTCCATGAGCGCCTGCCAGTGCTCCAGCAGCGGCGCCATCAGCCGGCGGTAGGCCGCGCCGTCGGCGCCGAGTGCGGCGGCGGTCTCCTCCAGCGAGCGATACAGCGCGGCGGCGCCGTCGTCGAGGGGATGGGCTACGGGCACCTCCGGGTGGATCCACTGCAAGCCGTAGCGTTCGAGCGGCAGGGCGCGCAGGAAGGGCGAGGCCAGGCACATCGGGTGGATGGCCGAGCCGAGGTCGTGCACGAAGCCCGGCAGCGTCAGCGCCGCCGAGCGCGCCCCCCCGCCGACGGTGGCGTTGGCTTCGAGCAGCAGCACCGAGCGGCCCGCCTGCGCCAGCGTGATGGCTGCCGCCAGGCCGTTCGGCCCGGCGCCCACCACCACCGCATCATATTCGGTGTGTTCCGGCATAGTCGGTAAAAAACGCAAGGGTGCCCGCCGCAACGTCTCTGCCGGCACCCTCACCTCGTTCGTGTCACGTCCTACAAAATCCTCCTCCCGCGCAACTTTATCAGGCTCCGAGTGGGTATCTATGACATTCGTTGCGTATTTATGTCATCGTGCGCGACGAAATAGCTTGAAGCAGCGCCGTGGAACGCCGATAACACGGAAGGAAGCGGACGTCTGCGGATGGAACGTCGGATCTGCGCCCCACCCTTTGTCGCGTGCTGAAAGCAGACGCCCTCCCTGCGCGAAGTCCGGCGAGAAGGTTTTCCCACCGAGCCGAACCCTCTTTCCGAACCCACCCCGGATTTTTCGATCATGGACGTCCCCATGAACCGTCGCGCTTTTCTGCGGCGCGCTGCCCGGCCTGCGCAGCGCGTTCCAGCCGCCGCCCTGCCCGAACTGCAGCCGCTTCGCATCGACGCCGGGTTGGAGCCGCACACGCTCCTGCTCGACGAACGTTCCGCCGGGCACCTGC
>JBFGTT010000670.1:0-2165 GCA_041565995.1 Rhodothermales bacterium | reverse complement strand
CCTCGAACGACGGCGTCGGCACGGCCTCGACGGCGCCGAACATCGCCCAGACGGCCTCTTCGCTGAAGGCGCCTATCTCACCCTGGAAGGCTACTTTCATGGTTTTGTTAGCGGTCAGCTTTCAGCTTGAAGCTTTCAGCTTTCAGCTTGAAGCTCTTTTAGCTGACCGCTGACGGCTGACCGCTGAAAGCTCTTTCCTCACATCCGCTCCGGCGCCGAGAGGCCCAGCACGGCCAGCCCGTTGTGCAGCACGATGCGCGCGGCGCGGGCCAGGTGCATGCGCGCCGTCGCCAGCGCGCGTTCCTCGCCGATGATGCGGCACTGGTCGTAGAACCGGGTGAAGGCGACGGCCACCTCGCGCAGGTAGACCGGCAGGCGGTGCGGCTCGCGCGCGGCGGCCACCTGCCCGAGCACGTCGGGGAAGCGCAGCAGTTCCTTGATCAGGCCCACCTCGGCCTCGTGCACGAGCAGCGCCAGGTCGGGCGCCTCGCCAAAGGCAAAGCCCACCTCCTCGGCCTTGCGGAGGATCGAGCAGATGCGGGCGTGCGCGTACTGGAGGTAGAAAACAGGGTTCTTGTCGCTGGCCTCCTTCGCCAGGTCCAGGTCGAATTCCAGGTGCGTGTTGGCCGAGCGCATCAGGAAGAAGAAGCGCGTGACGTCCTCGCCCACCTCGTCCATCAACTCGTCGAGCGTGACGTAATTGGCCTTGCGCGTGCTCATCTTGACCTGCTCGCCGCCGCGCACGAGCGTGACGAACTGGTAGATGATGACCTCGATCTTCTCGGCGTCGTAGCCGAGCAGGCCCACGCCGCGCTGCACGTCCGGGTAGGTGTCGATGTGGTCGGCGCCGAAGACGTCGATCATCACGTCGAAGCCGCGCTCGAACTTGTTGCGGTGGTAGGCGATGTCGGGCAGGCGGTAGGTCGGCTCGCCGGAGGATTTGACGAGCACGGTGTCCTGCGCCTTGCCGAAATCGGTGGTTTTGAACCAGACGGCGCCGTCCCTGTCGTAGACGGCGCCCTTGCTGCGGAGCGCCTCAAGGACTTGCCAGACGCTCTCGTCTTCGTAGAGCGAGTGCTCGTTGAAGAACGTATCCATCCGGATCCGCAGGCGCTCCAGGGTGCGTTCGATGTCGGCGAAGATGGCGGCTTCGGCGGCTTTTTTGAAGGGCGCCGGGTCGGCTTCGTCGAGCAGGTCGATGCCGTGCGCTTCGATCAGGTCGCGGGCGACGTCGTAGATGTATTCGCCGAGGTAGCCGTCTTCGGGGAAGGTGGCGGGCACCTCGATCTCCTCGCCGTCGATCTCGATGAACTTCGTGTCGTAGTTTTCCTCGACGTGCGCCATCCAGCGGTCGTAGCGGTCGCCTTCGAGGTCGAGGTACGGCTCCATGTCCAGCTCGGCGAGCATCTCCTGGTAACGGGCGCGGACGCTCTCGGCGAGCACGCGCATCTGCCGCCCGGCGTCGTTGAAGTAATACTCGCGCGTGACGTGGTAGCCCGTCCAGTCGAGCAGGTTGGCGACGGTGTCGCCCAGGACGGCGTTGCGCCCGTGCCCGACGGTCAGCGGCCCGGTGGGGTTGGCGCTGACGTACTCGACGAGGGCGCGGCGCGAGCGTCCGTGGTGGGTGCGTCCGTAGGCGTCGCCAGCCTCGAGCAGCGCGGCGAGTTCTTTGACGAGGTAGCGCTCGGCGAAGCGGAAGTTGAGGAAGCCCGCCCCGGCCACCTCCACGGCGGCCACGCGGTCGGGGTCGAGGGGTCGGCGGCGCAGGCGCGCGGCGAGGTCGTCGGCGATCTGGCGGGGCGCCCGCCGCAGGTGACGGGCCAGGCGCAGCGCCGTGTTGGTGGCCAGGTCGCCGTGCTCGGGGTTGGCGGGCGTCTCGAACTCCACCTCGAAGTCGCCGGGGACGCCGTCTATCGTGGCGAGGATCGCTTGCAGTTCTTGTTCGAGGTAGTCTTTCATCGATGGAGGCCGGGGTGCCGGGAAGCGTTCACGAGAAAATAGAACGCGGACGAGGCCGATGGCGCGGCGCTTTGCGGATTTTCTGTCTAAAAGCGCCGTCGGGCCGGCGCCTTCTCGTCACCACCGTAGCCGGAACGCTTCGACGTCCACCTGCGGAGCGGCGTCGCAGGCGAGGTCGGCCAGGGCTTCGCCGACGGCGTTGGAGG
>JBFGTT010000669.1:0-2193 GCA_041565995.1 Rhodothermales bacterium | reverse complement strand
CCGTAATCCTGCTCGACGGCGTAATAGTCGAGCACGTCGTAGCCGTGGTAGCTGGGCGACTGCATGATGGGCATGAGCCAGAGGCCGGTGACGCCCAGGTCGTCCGTGGTGTTGGGGTCGCCGTCGTTCAGATAGTCGAGGCGGTCGATCAGCCCTTGCAGGTCGCCGATGCCGTCGCAGGCGAGCGGGCCATCCTGGGCGTCGGCGAAGGAGCGCACGAAGACCTGGTAGAAGACCGTGCGGTTCCACCAGGGCAGGCCGTCCGCGTCGACGGATTGGGCCTGTGCAGAGCCGGCGGCCAGGAAGGCGAAAATCAGGAGAAAGAGCAGCAGAGCAGGCTTGCGCTGGAGCATGGCGGGTCGGATTTTCGAAGGATCGGGGATGGCGGCTCGCGGCGACCGAACAGATCCGGTAGCCGGGCCAGGCAGGGGCGGGGGGGCGAAACGAAGCATCCAGGGAGCATTTCTCGTCCCCACGTCCCTGCCTGCATCCTGACAGGTCGGGCCTCACGTGTACTTCATGGCCTCTTTGCCCAGGTACTTGCGCAGCAGGCCCATCTGCCCCAGGTGATACGCCTCGTGATGCATCATGAAAGCCAGCATGCCGCCGAGCGTGTCGTCGTTGACGGGCACGTTGGCTGGGGCGGGGCCGCCGAGCACCGCGTCCGGCAGGTGCGCCAGCCCGGCGCTGACCTTGTCCGAGATGGCGTTCCACTTCGCCTTGATGGCCTCAATGGGGGGATACGCCACGTCGGTGCGCAGGCCGTGGCCGTGGCTGAAGAGTTCGGCCCAGGGATCCTGGTCGGCCATCTGCCCGATGCTGAAGCGGGTCGAAGTCAGGTGGCCGGCCAGCCACTTGAGATGGTTGACGGTGTCGCTGAGGCGCACGTCGGCCTCGGCGTCGCTGATGCCCTCCAGGACGTTGTTGAAGAGCCGGGTGTGCAGGTCGAACTGCGTGGCGAGCGTCTGCGCGCTGTGAGCTTTGACGGTGGCTTCCATGCCGTACCTCCTCCGCAATGGGAATTTGGCGTGTTGAAGGAATCAGACGTGCTTGGTCAACCGAAACGCGGACAGATTGGTTCGCCGGGGCAGACGATTTTCTGAAGGCGCCGCCGTGGAGCCTACGCGGCTCCGCTTCGTACTAACCCCTGCCGGGGTGACGAAGGGCTGTCTGCTCCCTATCTTTACTTGCCCGGACCCCCGGCAACCAACCGACCACGCAGAGCGACGAACGCAGATGGGCAGGGCCAGCACCAGAAAGAATCCAGGCGAGACGCCGCTGATGCGGCAGTATTACAAGATCAAGGCGCGGCATCCCAACGCGATCTTGCTCTTCCGCATGGGCGACTTCTACGAGACCTTCGGCGAGGACGCCAAGACCGTCAGCGGCGTGCTGGGCATCACGCTCACCAAGCGCGCCAACGGCGCCGCCAGCGACGTGCCCCTGGCCGGCTTCCCCCACCACGCCCTCGACACCTACCTGCCCCGGCTCGTGCAGGCGGGCATGCGCGTGGCGATCTGCGAACAACTCGAAGACCCCAAGTACGCCCGCAAAATCGTCAAGCGCGACGTGGTGGAGGTCGTCACGCCCGGCGTCTCGTTCCACGACCAGCTCGTTAGCCCCAAGCGCGCCAACTACCTGGCCGCCATCCACTGGGGCGCCGACCGGCAGGACCGGGACTGGGCCGGCTTCGCCTTCATCGACGCCTCGACGGGCGAGTTCTCGGTGGCCGAGGTGCCCGTCTCGAAACTCGAAGAACTGCTCCAGACCGTAGGCCCCGCCGAAGTGCTGCTCGACAAGCGACGCAAGGACCATCTCCAGAACATCCGCCAGCAACCCTTCCTCGTCACGCCGCAGGAGGACTGGGTCTTCGGCTACGACTTCGCCTACGAGACGCTGCTGCGGCACTTCAAGACGCACTCGCTCAAGGGCTTCGGCGTCGAAGACCTGCGCCTGGGGCTGGTGGCCGCCGGCGCCGCGCTCTACTACGTGGGCGAGACGCAGAAAGGCCGCCTGCCGCACGTCCACCGCATCACGCGCTACGCCAGCGACGAGTACATGGCGCTCGATCCCCAGACGAAGCGCAACCTCGAACTCGTCGCCTCCCTCCGCGAGGGCCGGCAGGAGGGGACGCTGATCCAGATCCTGGACGAGACGCTCACGCCGATGGGCGGGCGCCTGCTCCGCAAGTGG
>JBFGTT010000668.1:0-2194 GCA_041565995.1 Rhodothermales bacterium | reverse complement strand
GGCGGCCACCATGCGGTACTCGAACTCGTGCGTGCGTCCCTCGTTGGTAGCCCGCCGGCAGAAATCGACGGCCCAGTCGCGGTCTTCGGGATGGATGTGATCCTGCCAGAAGGTAGCCTCGCCCGTCCAGCGCGCCACCGGGTAGCCCAGCAGCGTCTCGGCTTTGTGGCTGACGTAGGTGAAGCGAAGCGTGGCCGGGTCGCCGCGCCAGACGATGGCCTCGACCGACTCGACGAGCTGCCGGTATTTTTCCTCGCTCTTGTGCAGCGCCTCGGCCATCCAGTCCTGCGCGGCGCGGTGCACGTGCCGGACGAGTTCCTCCGGGTGGCCCAGCTTCTCGACGTAGGCGAAGGCCTGCTGGTTGACGGCGTCTTTGGCCGACTCGAACGAGCCGTAGCCGGTATGGATGATGGCGCGCAGGTGCCGGTGGCGTCCCTGGAGGTGTTCGAGCAGGCGGGTGCCGCTGACGTCGGGCAGGCGCAGGTCGATGATGGCCACGGCGAAGTCTTCGCGGGCGGCCGCCTCCAGGGCGGCGGCGCCGTCGGAGCAGACCACCGCTTCGAAGCCCTCGGCGCGCATCATGTCGAAGAGCACCTGGCGCTGGGCGTCGTTGTCTTCGACGATCAAGACCTGGCACAGCGGCGGTTGTTCGGAGGGGTAGGACATAGGCTTAAGACTCCGGCGCCAGGGCCACGTCTGCGGGTTGCCGGGGCAGGCGCAGGTGCAGGGCCGCGCCGGCCCCTTCGGCCTCGGATACTTCAATCGTGCCGCCGTGGCGTTCGACGATCTGGCGGCAGATGGCCAGGCCCAGGCCCGTGCCGCGCGCCTTGGTGGTAAAGAGCGGCTCGAAGACCTGCGCCCGCTCTGCTTCGTCGATGCCCCGGCCGTCGTCGCGCACGGTGATCAGGTCGAAGTCCTCCTCGCGCCGGGCTTCGAGCGCGATGCAGCCGGGGCCGTCGATGGCCTGCACGGCGTTGGTGAACAGGTTGAGGAGCACCTGGCCGAGTTGGACGGGATCGGCGAAGACGGTGAACGGATCCGGGTCGAAGCCGCACTCGAAGCGGATCGCGTCGGTCCCCTGGACGTGGGCGAAGGCCTGCTGCGCCGCCTCGCGCAGGTCCAGGGGTTCCTTGAGGGAGGCCTGGGGGCGGCTCATCTCCAGCAGGTCGCTGATGATCTGCTCGGCCGTGGCGACCTCGCGTTCGATGATGTCGAGGTACTGGCTCCACTTGGCGTCGTCGGTGGGCAGGCGGCCCCGGAGGTAGTAGTTGGCGTTGCGCACGGCGCCCAGCGGATTGCGCAACTCGTGGGCGATGCTGGCGGCCACCTGCCCGATGGTGGCCAGGCGCGTCTGGCGCACCAGCGTGCCCTTGACCTTTTCCAGTTCGGTCTCGACGCGTTCGCGCTCGCGCTGTTGGCGGCGCAGGAGTTCTTCCTGGGCCTGGCGGGCCGCCGCCTCGGCCCGTTTGCGCTCGGTGAGGTCGAGCACGGTGCCGGCCATGCGCACCGGCGTGCCGTCGTCGTCGAAGAACGTCCGGGCCTCGGACCAGGCCATGCGCACGGCGCCGTCGGGCCGGAGCACGCGGTATTCGAGCGTGACGCGCGGCGTGCCGGCCTGCGCGGCCTGCGTCACGGCTTCGACGCGGGGCCGGTCTTCGGGATGCACGCAGGCCAGGAACGTGGCGTAGGTGGCCCGGTGCGCTTCGGGATCGAGGCCGTAGATGCGATGGAGTTCGTCCGACCAGTGCTGGGTGTCGGCGCGCAGGTCCCACTCCCAGTTGCCCAGGTGAGCGATGCGCTGGGCCTCGGCCAGGCGCGCTTCGTTCTGCCGGAGCGCTTCTTCGGCCCGTTTGCGCTCGGTGAGGTCGAGGAAGGTGACGACGGCTCCGCTGAGTTGCCGGGTCTGCGGCTCGATGAGCGGCACGGCGGTGAAGACCGCCCACGTCATGGTCCCGTCGGGGCGGCGCACGCCGATGGTGGCCGGTGGCTGCGGGGCGCCCGTCTGCAAGCACTGCGTAACGGGATAGGCCTCGACGGGGCACGGGCTGCCGTCTTCCCAGAAGGTCTGGGTTTCGAAGTCGGCCACGTAGCTGCCGCTGAGCCGGTCGAAGGAGAGGCCCAGGATGCGCTGCGCCTCGGCGTTGGCGTAGAGGATCTCGCCTTCGACCGAGACCTGCACGATGCCGCCGGGCAG
>JBFGTT010000667.1:0-2205 GCA_041565995.1 Rhodothermales bacterium | reverse complement strand
GGCTCGCCGACGCCGTCGTGCTCGCCACTGGGGGCTACGGCAACGTGTTCTTCCTGTCCACGAACGCGAAGGGGTGCAACGTCACCGCCACGCACCGCGCCTACAAGCGGGGGGCCGGGTTCGCGAGCCCCTGCTTCACGCAGATCCATCCCACCTGCATCCCCGTCTCGGGCGACTACCAGTCGAAGCTGACGCTGATGAGCGAGAGCCTCCGCAACGACGGGCGCGTGTGGGTCCCCAAAAACAAGGGCGACCAACGCCCGCCCGGCCAGATCCCAGAGGAAGACCGCGACTACTACCTCGAACGCCGCTATCCGAGCTTCGGCAACCTGGTCCCGCGCGACGTGGCCTCGCGTGCGGCCAAGCACGTGACCGACGAAGGGCGCGGCGTCGGCGAGACCGAACTGGCCGTCTACCTCGACTTCCGCGACGCCATCAAGCGCCTGGGCCGCCAGGCCATCGAAGACCGCTACGGCAACCTCTTCGAGATGTACGAACGCATCACCGGCGAGGACCCCTACCAGGTGCCCATGCGCATCTTCCCGGCGGTCCACTACACGATGGGCGGCCTCTGGGTCGATTACGAGTTGCAGAGCAGCATCCCCGGCCTCTTCGTCCTGGGCGAGGCCAACTTCTCCGACCACGGCGCCAACCGCCTCGGCGCCAGCGCCCTCATGCAGGGCCTCGCCGACGGTTACTTCGTCATCCCCTACACCCTCGGCAACTACCTCGCCGGCGGCGGCCTCGACCCGGTCGGCGCCGACCACGACGCCTTTGCCGAGGCCGAAGACGCCGCCGCCCAACGCCTGCACCGCCTCCTCGGTACTCAGGGCGGCAAGACCGTCACCGAGTTTCACCGCCAGCTCGGGCAGATCATGTGGGACCACGTCGGCATGTCGCGCAGCCGAGGGGGGTTGCTCCAGGCCCTCGAACAGATCCGCCAACTGCGCGAGGAATACTGGCAGGACGTGCGCGTGCCCGGCGTGAACGAGACCTACAACAAAAACCTCGAATTTGCCGGCCGCGTGGCCGACTTCCTGGAGCTGGGCGAGCTGATGGCGCTCGACGCGCTGCACCGCGAGGAGTCCTGCGGCGGCCACTTCCGCGAGGAATACCAGACCCCGGAGGGCGAAGCCCTGCGCGACGACGACGACTTCGCCTACGTGGCTGCCTGGGAATACACCGGCGACCTGGCCCGCCCGGCGCTGCATAAGGAAGAACTCGAATTCGAGTACGTGCGGCCCTCGACGCGGAGTTACAAATAGCTTTCAGCACTCAGCGATCAGCTTAAGATGCTTCAGGCTGATCGCTGAGTGCTGACGGCTGAAAGCTGACAAACCAAGCAAGCCTCTACAGGTATGGCAAAGAAAATGACCATCCACCTCAAGGTGTGGCGGCAGGCCGGGCCGGACGTGCCGGGCCGCTTCGTCGATTACACCGTCGCGGAGGCCAACCCCGATATGTCGTTCCTCGAACTGCTCGACGTGCTCAACGAGCAGTTGATCCGGCGGGGCGAAGATCCGGTCGAGTTCGACAGCGACTGCCGCGAGGGCATCTGCGGCTCTTGCGGCGTGGTCATCAACGGCGTGGCGCACGGGCCGCAGCAAAAAACGTCCTCCTGCCAGCTCCACCTGCGCCATTACCACGACGGCGACCAGGTCATCGTCGAGCCGTGGCGCGCGACGGCGTTTCCCGTCGTCAAAGACCTCGTGGTGGACCGTAGCGCCTTCGACCGCATCGTCGCCGCCGGCGGCTACGTCTCGGTCCATACCGGCGGTGCGCCCGACGCCAACGCGTTGCCCGTGGCCAAAGAGGTGGCCGACGAGGCGATGGACTTTGCCGCGTGCATCGGCTGCGGCGCCTGCGTGGCGGCCTGCCCTAATTCGTCGGCGTCGCTCTTTGCCGGGGCCAAGATCGCGCACCTGGCGCTGTTGCCGCAGGGCGCCCCCGAACGCCGTCGCCGCGTGCTCAACATGGTCGCGCAGATGGAAGAAGAGGGCTTCGGCGACTGCTCGAACCACGGCGAGTGCGAGGCCGTCTGCCCCGCCGGCATCTCGATTGCCGCCATCGCCCGGATGCGCCGCGAGTACGTCAAGGCGGTGCTTTCTTGAGAGAATCCGAGGATCAGCTTTTCCGAAGGGCCGCCCTTTTCAGTGCCCGGCCAGGTAGAGGTCGCGCAGGACGCCGGCCTCGGTCTTGATCTCG
>JBFGTT010000666.1:0-2226 GCA_041565995.1 Rhodothermales bacterium | reverse complement strand
TGCCGGCGGACGTGGCGTCCCTCCTCGAACGGTGCCTGCGCCGCCAGCCCTCGGAACGGTTTGCCTCGGCGCAGGCGTTGCTCCGCGAGGTCGAGCGGTGCGTCGGCGCGACGCCGCAGGCGCGCGTGCGTCCGAGCCTTTCCCCGAGCGACCGGCCCGGCCCTGCGCCGCTACGGGCGTGGATGCGCAAGCTGAGGCCGGGCGCGATGCCTCCGGTCAAGCTGCCGGACCTGGCACGCGTGCGCGACGCGCTGAAGCCGCACGCCCGGCCGCTGGCGCTGGCCGTAGCGGCGCTCGGCGCGGTGGTCCTGGTCCTGCTGGCCGTGCCGTGGATCTCGCCGACGCCTGAACCGCCGCCGCCACCCCCGCCGGAGGCGCCCGTGCAGACCATCACCATCGACGTCGTCGAAGGCGTGGCCGACGTGTACCGGGGCGACCAGCGCATCGGGCAGACGCCCTTTCGGATGCAGGCGCACCTCGGAGAAACCATCCAACTGACGCTCAAACGAGACGGCTACAAAGACAAGACCCTCGGCTTCGACGCGACCCCGACGAAGACCGTCTACACGGAACTCATGGAAGCCCAGCGGTGAGCCTCTTCGCCGCCGGCTTCCCTCATCGCACAGCAGGAGGCTCCCTCCCTATGTTTTCCTGGTGGAAAAAGTCGAAGCAGCAGACGGCCCGCCCCGAGGCTTCGTCCAGACGTACGCGGCTGGCGCTGGAGGCACCCCCGCGCGAGGCGCTTCCCTACGAGGTCGCCGTGAGCGTCTGGTCGGACGTAGGCTGCCTGCGCGAGGTCAACGAAGACCGGGGCCTCTACGTCAGGCCGGGCGACCCGGCGGTGCTGACGGGCAAGGGGGTGCTGGCCCTGGTGGCCGACGGCATGGGCGGGCACGCCGCCGGCGAAGTGGCCAGCAGCATCGCCGTGGACGTGCTGCCGCGCGCCTACTACGCCCATCCGGGCGAACCGCACGAGGCCCTCAAAGACGCCTTCTTGCAGGCCAGCCGCGCCATCTACCAGGCCGCCCGGCAGGACGAAACCCTGGCCGGCATGGGCACTACCTGCACGGCGCTCGTGCTGCGGGGCTACCAGGCCTTCTCCGCCCACGTCGGCGACAGCCGCCTCTACCAGGTGCGCCAGGGCCGGCTCTACCCGCGCTCCGAAGACCACTCGCTCGTGATGGAGATGCTCCGGGAGGGCCTGCTGACCCCCGACGAAGCGCGCAACCACGAGGACCGTAACGTGATCACGCGCGCGCTGGGCCTGCGCCCCGACGTCGACGTGGCCACCTGGGCAGAGCCGCTGACCGTGCAGGACGGCGACTGGTTCGTGCTCTGCTCCGACGGCCTGCACGACCTGGTGGGCGAGGAAGAGATCTGCCAGACCCTCGCGGCGGCGGCGGCGCCGCACGAGGCCGGCGAGCACCTCGTGGCGCTGGCCCGCCGACGCGGCGGGCACGACAACATCACCGTGGGGCTGCTCCGGGTGAAGGCGCCCGGCCAGACCGACGCCCCCCCCGAACGCGACACGCGCGAAGTGGAGGTGCCGCTATGATCGGGCGCGTCGTCGGAAACTTCAAGATCCTCGAAAAAGTCGGCGAAGGCGGCATGGGCGCGGTCTACCGGGGCGTCGATCTGATGCTGGAGCGGGACGTAGCCGTCAAAGTCCTCCACGCCGGCCTCATCCACCAGGCCAACGTCGTCGAGCGCTTCCGCACCGAGGCCGTCACGCTGGCCCGGATCAACCATCCCAACGTGGCGACGCTCTACAGCTTCGTGCGCCAGGGCGACGACTTCTTCATGGTGATGGAGTTCGTGCGCGGCGAGTCCATCGAAGCCATCATCCGGCGCGCCGGCCCGATGCCGCCGGAACAAGCCGGACGCCTGTTTTTCCAGGCGCTCGACGGCATCGCGCACGCCCACCAACTCGGCATCGTCCACCGCGACGTCAAGCCCGCCAACATCATGGTCACCGGCGCGGGCACCGTCAAAGTGATGGACTTCGGCATCGCGCGCGTGCTCGGCAAAAGCCGGGTCACCAAGACGGGCCACCTCATCGGCACCCTCGAATACATGTCGCCCGAGCAGATCCGAGGCCAGGAGGTCGATGCCCGCTCGGATATCTACTCGCTGGGCATCCTGCTCTACGAGATGCTCAGCGGACGCGTCCCGTTCGAGGGCGACAGCGACTTCGAGTTGATGCGCGCGCAAATCGAGCGGACGCCG
>JBFGTT010000665.1:0-2229 GCA_041565995.1 Rhodothermales bacterium | reverse complement strand
CGGCTCGCGCGTGCTAGGCCCCGAAGAGCAGAACCGGCTGCTGCGCCACGAAGGCCGCCTCTACGTCGTCGACGACAACGGCATCGTCAGCTACAAGGATTGAGGCGGAGCGCGGAGGGCGAGGAGCGGAGGGTGGAGGGCGAAAGGCGAGGGCAAGGAGCGTTGCGCAACAGGCCGCTTGAGGCGGCATGCAGCGCAGTAGGTGCGGCCTGTTTCACTCTGCAACGGCTACGGGTCGCGCCTACGGCGCTCGCTTCGTCCAGCCAGTTACGAACAGGTCGCCCTTCCAGGGCTTCTCCGCCATCGAGGGTGCAAACACACCCGGCCTCGTCCCGTCGATTCGTCGCCCCCGTTCCCTCACCGGCCCAGCGCGGCGGCGTAGGCGCGGGGGTCCTGGACGAGCGCCACGGCCCGCTGGAACTGCGGATCGTACACGAGCGACGATTCGATCTGCGCGTGCTCGGTGGCGAAGCGGGCCATGATTTCGGCGCGCAGCAGGTTTTTCAGGCGGGGGGCGTGGCGCTCGAAATCCTTCGCCTTCTCCCTCTCCACCGCCGTGTGCAGCGAGGCGATCTCGTCTTCGGCGCCGTCGTAGCCGATCTGCCCGAGCTCCCGGCCGAGTTGTTCGATGGAACGTTCGGCGGCGGTGCGGTAGGAGAAGTCCTGCGTCTTGAGCCACGCCTGGAAGTCGCGCAGGACCGCGTCCATGTCGAGTTCGACGGGCCGGTCGATGCCGTAGAATTGTTCGTCGGGCGTCTGGTAGGCCGGTTTGTGCGTGGCGGCGTAGTAGTTGGCGAAGAAAAAGAAGGCGGCGCGGCGGCGGAGGGCCTGTTCGAGTTCGCTCTCCGGGCCGAACGAGACCGCCACGTCCGGCTCGATGCCGCGTCCGTCGCGGACGGTGCGCCCGGCGGCGGTCTTGAAGGCGCGGCGGAGCGAGTCCGGGATCTGGGTGAAGAGGCCGTCGTGGAGGCTGTAATCGACGGCCTGGATGGAGCGCCCGCTGGGGATGTAGTAGCGCGAGGTGGTGATCTTGAGCGAGGTGTTGTAGGGCAGCGGTTTGACCACCTGCACGAGCCCCTTGCCGAAGCTCGCCGTGCCGACGATCAGGCCCCGGTCGAGGTCCTGCACGGCCCCGGCGACGATCTCGCTGGCCGAGGCGCTGAACTCGTTGACGAGGATCGCCAGTGGCGCCTCCGGGATCAGCGGGGCGGCCTTGCTGCGGTAGACGCGCTCGGTCTGCGGCGCGCGGCCCCGCGTCGAGACGATGAGCGACCCCTGCGGCACGAACAGTTGCGTGATCTCGACGGCGGCGTCGAGCAGGCCGCCGGGGTTGTCGCGCAGGTCGAGGATGACGCCGCGCAGCGGGGCGGCCTTCTGCATCTCGAGCAGGGCGCGGCGCACCTCTTGCGTGGCCCCCTGCGCAAACCGCTCCAGCCTGACGTAGGCGATGCCGGATGCGGTGTCGTCGGCGACGAAGCCGCTGTAGGTGACGTTCTTGAGCGTCACCTCCTCGCGCGTGAGCAGGAAGCGCAGCGGCTCCGGCTCGCCCTCGCGCTCGATGACGAACTCGACGACCGTGCCCGGCTCGCCCCGCATCAGGTTGCGCATGTCGGTCATCGAGAGGCCGTCGGTGGGTTTGCCGCCGACGTGGGTGATCACGTCGCCGGCGCGCACGCCCTGCTTGTACCCGCTGGCGTTCTCGACGGGCGAGGAGACGGTGATGCGCCCGTTGCGGATCTGCACGTTGAGGCCCACGCCGCCGTAGCGCCCGCGCGTGAGGATGTCGATGTCGGCGTTGTCGGCCTCGTCGAAGAAGACGGTGTAGGGGTCGAGGTCTTCGAGCATGGCCTCCAGCCCCGCGCGCATCATCTTTTCGGGGTCGATGGGATCGACGTAGCCGCTGACGAGCTCTTCGTAGGCCGCGCCGAAGATCTCGAAGTTCTTGCGGAGGGCGAAAAAGTCGTCGTCGCGCGGCATATGGAAGCCGGCGAAGACGCCGAGCGCGAGCGTCACCACGAACACGGCAACCGCGATGAAACGCTTGTTTTTCATAACGATCAGGGCGCTGTTAACGACATGGGACGCTTAGAGACTGTTTGGCAAGATGATACCGGGCTGCGCACGGCTCTTTTGGTCCATCGCCCCCCGCTTTATCGGCCCGTAGCGCTGCTACGCGCCTCCAAAGTCGTGCGTCGCTGGCCTCGAAAATTCCTCGTGCTCGCCTGCGGT
>JBFGTT010000664.1:0-2230 GCA_041565995.1 Rhodothermales bacterium | reverse complement strand
TAACGCCGCCCTCCTCGCGGGCGCCTGTAGGCAAAAATCTGATCCCTGGAACCGCCTTATCCCCACATCAATGGGGGGGCTTTCCTCTCAGCAGCAAGCATTTTTCCCGGTCACTTTGCTGCAAAGGAGAGCTATCATCTCCAGACACATATAACAAAAACAAATAGGGTGAAGTCATGACACGCCAGCTATGCGTTCCGATGCTTTGCTTCGCGCTCGCCGTGTCGCTCTTCGTCGGCTGTGGCAACAACAAGCCGGATCTCGTGCCGGCCAACCCGACGGACATGGCGCTCTTTTGCAACATCGACGACCAGGGTAACCTGAAGGTCTACGTCGAAAATCAGGGGACGGCTCAAGCCGCCGGCTCCGAGTTAGAGGTCAGGTTCGACATGGGTTCCGGCACCTTCACGGCGGCACGGGGCGCGACGGGTCCGATTGCACCGGGCAGCACCGACGACGTGATGATCGGCATTCCGACAGGCTGCTTCAACCCCGACTGCGACTTCACGATTACGGTGGACGTTGTCAACACGGTTCAGGAATCGAACGAAGCAAATAACAACGCAGACGGGCGGTGCATCGGATAGCGTGCTTTGAGCGCGCGCCTTTACCCGGTAACGCCGCCCCAGACGCGGTGGCCCGCCAGGCGAGCGGCTTCGGCGGCAGCCGTGGCCCGGCTTGCCTCCTCGAAGACGCCGAAGACCGCCGCGCCGGAGCCGGAGAGCGCCGCGTAGCCCGCGCCGGCCTCCAGCAGCATCGCCCGGGCCGCCCCGACGGCCGGGCACTGCGCGCAAACGGGCGCCTCGAAGTCGTTGACCAGTTCGGCCCGCCAGCGCGCCAGGTCGTTCGAGGCGACGAGCGCGCGCAGGTCCGCCCGCCCCGTGGCGCGAGGCTGGACGAGGCCGTAGGCCCAGGCCGTGGCGACGTGCACCGGCGGCACGACGACGACGAGCACGAAGGGCAGGCGGTAGGGCGCGCCGCCGGCGTCGCGTAGCGGCGCGAGGCGCTCGCCCCGGCCCGTGGCGTAGGCGGCGGCGGGGCCGAGGAAGAAGGGCACGTCGGAGCCGAGGGCCAGGGCCAGCCGGCTCAGGGCGTCGTCGGGGGCGTCGAGGCGCCAGAGGTCGGCCAGCAGGCGGAGCGTGGCGGCGGCGTCGCTGGAGCCTCCGCCGAGGCCGGCGCCGTGGGGCAGGCGTTTGTCCAGGTGCAGCGCCGCGCCGTCGTTAACGCCGTATTCACCGGCCAGCAGGCGGGCGGCCTTCATCACCAGGTTGGTTTCATCTGTAGAAAGGGTAGCATCCGAGCACGTCAGCGAGAGGCGCGGCGCCGGGCGCGCGGCCAGCGCGTCGGCCCACGGAATGCGCAGGAAGACGGTTTCGAGGTCGTGGTAGCCGTCCGTCCGTTTGCGCAGCACGTGCAGGCCGAGGTTGATTTTGGCGGGCGCGCTTCGTTTGAGGATCACTTGAAGAGTGGCGTTGTCGGCGGGGTGTGCGTTGCTCCGGCTGGCCGGATGTCGTAGTTTTATAAACTATGGATTTCCAAGTCTAAGTGCCCCCACCTCCAACCCCCGTCCGCCTATAAGCCGCACCGCTACCAGACGCGGATCTGCTCACGGGACCGGCTCGCGCCGGCGCGTGGTGCGTCTGCTCCGCACTTCGAAGCCTCGAAGTCCGGAGTTCCTTCCTCTGCCTTCTTCCTCTACGAGTTTATGGTCGCCTCACTTCGAAGGACCGGCGGCGGGCGCCTGTGCCTCGCGTGCCTGATGGCGCTGTTGTGGACGACGGGCGGCGTGCCCGCCGACGCGCAGAACCGCATGGGCGGGCGCCTGGTCGATCCCACGCGCACCAACCCGATCCAGCAATGGCAGCAGCGCGCCGCCGAGTCGGAACTGCTGGGGTTGATCGCCCTGGAAGGCTCGCTCGACGCCGCCGCCTACACCGTGGGGCCGGGCGACGTCTTCAGCGTCTCCGCCGGGGGCGCCTATCCGCTGCTGGTGGCTGTGCCCGTCTCGGCGGACGGCCACCTCGTCATGCCCGAAGCCGGCAGCATCCCGGCGGCCGGGCGCTCGCTCGAAGCCGTGCAGCGCGACGCCACCGCCGCCCTGCGCGAGCGCTAACGCAACGTGCAGGTGGAGGTGAGCCAGACGCTGCCGCGCCAGTTCTACGTCCACATCACCGGGGCGGTGCCCGAACCGGGCCGCTACCTGACGCAGCCGCTGGCCCGCGTCGACGAC
>JBFGTT010000663.1:0-2241 GCA_041565995.1 Rhodothermales bacterium | reverse complement strand
GGCCTGCTGGAGCGCCTCGACCGCCGCGAGGCAGGCGGCGAGGCTGCCCTTCATGTCCTGCGCGCCGCGCCCGTAGAGGCGGCCCTGCCGCACCGTCGCAGCGAACGGCTCGGCCATGCCTTCGACGCCGACGGTGTCGGTGTGGGCGTTGAGCATCAGCGCCCGCCCCCCGCCGCGTCCGGCGCGCCTTCCGACGACGCTGACGCGCCCCGGCGCCGGCTCGTGCGTCGTCACCTCCAGGCTCAGCGCCTGCATCGCCCCGGCTACGTACGCCGCGATCTCCGCCTCGCCGGCCCCGCCGGGCACCAGCGAAGGATTGGTCGAGTCGATGCGGACCAGGTCGGCCAGCGTCCGCACCAGGTACGCGCGGTCGATGGAGAAATCCACGGGGCGGCCCTCCTTTTGGGGGATGCAGCGAGAGGAAGGTACGAAGGCCAGGGGAACGATTTCGTCCTAGCGTTTTTGCCCGGTGCCTCTCATCTTATCCCTAAACCGGCGTGCCCTGCAGAACCCGCTGCCGTATGAAAGCCTTTCTCGTTGCCTTGCTGGCCGCGCAGGCGCTCCACGCCGCCGTCGCGCAGGACCGCTCCGCCGGCCACGCGGAGGCCCTTCGCGTCGTCGACGTCGTCGGGGCGGCGGGCCAGCCGGAGGCGTTTTTGCAGCGGCAGCTTGGCGCGCACGTGCTGGCCTCTTTTCATTACGGATTGAACTACGACCTGACCTACCTGATCGACGGCGGCCTGCTGACGGTGCAGTTTTTCGACGGCAAGGCCGGCTATTTTCGCCTGGTGCTGCATCAGGCGCGGGCCTCCGCCGAGGCGCTGCCCCTGCTGCTCGGCGTCGATACCGCCCTGCTGCGGCTCACCGAAGCGACGGAGGTGAAGAAGGTCTGGCGAGGCCGCCTGCGGGGCGTGGCGTTCCTGGAAGTCGCGGCGGTGACCGGCCCGGCGGGCTGGCACATGACCGAGGTCAAACTCGCCGGCTATCCGCACGATTGAGACGGGGGGACGTTCGGCCCCTGGTACATCGCGGCGTACGTTCACAGTAGGTCAGGCAGAACGTGGAACGTGAAACGTGAGGATGCCTCGCTGAGACGGTTCCAGAGGCACCTTCACGTTTTACGTTTACTTCGTCAGTCGCTTCGCTCGTGTCACGCATCGTGCAACTTGGCCGAGACTTCCGCCGACGGGTACTAGCCCGGCTTCGCACGTTCGCGCGCGCCGGCCCCTCAGGCGTCCTTCTCGAAGAGCAACGGGACGTGGTGATCCCAGAAATACCGTTTCCAGGCCAGCGGATTCTTCGGCCAGCCCCACTTTCGCTTGCGGAACTCGCTGCGCAGGTAGGCGCCGAGCGTGTTGGCCGGGTTGTTGCGAAAAGACCGCCCCTCGACGCCCTCCTCCACCGCCGCCGCGCAGAGGAAAAGCGCCGTGTTGTTCTCCACGCGGGAGGCCTTGATCTGCTTTGCCAGCACGGCGTCTTCGATGTGGACGAGCACGAGGTCGGGGTCGAAGAGGACGGCGTAGAGCCGCGCCAGGCGGCTGCCCAGCAGTTCCGAATCCACCGCCTGCCGGAAGCGCCGCTCCAGGTCCGCCAGTGTGTCGCCGGTGGGCAGGTTTTCGGGGATCACGAGCGCGCCTTCCAGGCGATCCGTCACCGAGGCGACCGGACGCCTCCGCCATCGCCAGAAAAGCAGCATCCCCGCCCCGGCGGCCACCAGCAGCGCCAGCAGCGCAAGGTGAAATCGGTTTCGAGACCGCTCCTTTTCGATCAGCAGGATGCGGATCAGCCCGTCGCGCGCTTTGCGTTCGGTTTCCAGTTCCTCAACCAGGCGCTCCGGCTTGGGCGCGTCCACGACGGTCTGGTAGTAGCGGGTCGCTTTTTTGTATTCCTCGCGCCGCTCGTAGAGGCGGGCCAGCTCGTAGACGACGGGGATATAGAACTCCCGGAAGGTTTCCGAGGCGTCGAGGGCCTGTTGCAGGCTCTGCTCCGCCGCCGCGAGGTCGCCCGCGTCGAGCAGCAACTGGCCCTGGCGGTAGTGCGTGTAGACGCGGCTGCGCAACGTGCCCGCTCGCTGCGCCAGGACGACACCGGAGGCCATCTCGGCCAGCGCGGCGGTGGTGTCGCCCTGGGCGGCGTACGTCATGCCCAGCAGCGCCGAGGCAATGGCAACGCGCGCCGTGTCGCCCAGCGCGCCGTAGAGCGCCCCAGCCGCCCGCAGCTTCTCCTCGACCTCCGGCAGGT
>JBFGTT010000662.1:0-2242 GCA_041565995.1 Rhodothermales bacterium | reverse complement strand
GTACCAGCCCAGCCACTCCGTTTTGAGCCGGGCCATGTCCACGTTCGAGGGGCACTCGGTCTTGCACGCCTTGCACTGGATGCACAGGTCCATCACCTCATACATGCGCCGGCCGGTCAGGTCTTCGGGCGGCAGCACGCCGGTCATCACCGCGCGCAGGGCGTTGGCCCGGCCCCGCGTCGAGTGTTCTTCGTCGCGCGTGACCATGAAGCTGGGGCACATCGTCCCGCTGCGGAGCTTGCGGCAGGCGCCGTTGCCGTTGCAGAGTTCGACGGCCTGCGCGAAGCTGCCCTCGGCGGACCAGTCGAGTTCTTCGCGCAGGGGGATGGTGCGGTAGGCCGGCCCCAGGCGCAGGTTGTCGGCTACGGGGGGCGTGTCGAGGATCTTTTCGGGATTGAGGATGCCGTCGGGGTCGAAGGTGCGTTTGAGGTCGCGGTAGACGTCGCAGAGTTCGGGGCCGAGGAAGTAGGGATTGAGCCAGCCGCGCACGATGCCGTCGCCGTGCTCGGACGAGACCGAGCCGCCGTAGCGGGCCACGAGTTGCATCGCGCCCATCGAGATTTCGCGCAGCTTGCCCACCTCGCGCGGGTCTTTGGTGTTGAGGAAGGGGCGGACGTGGAGGCAGCCGGCGGAGGCGTGCGCGTAGTAGGCCGCGCGGGTGCCCGTCTCGGCGAGGAGGCGGTCGAGTTCGTCGATGTAGTCGGCCAGGTGTTCGACGGGCACGGCGGCGTCTTCGACGACGGCGACGGGCTTGTAATCCCCTTTGACGCCCATCAGCAGCCCCAGGCTTTCCTTGCGCACGGTCCACACGTTGCGGATGTATGCGGGCTGCGTGGCGCGGACGACGGCGTAGCCCTGTCCGGCCCGTTCGAGCGCCCGGTCGAGCGCGTCGAGGTGGGCGCGGAGTTCGTGCGCGCTCTCGCCGTAGTATTCGGTCAGCAGCACTGCGCCGGGGGTGCCTTCGACGAACGTCAGCAGGGGCGCGAAGCCCGGCGCCCGGCGCGTCTGTGCGATGGCGACTCCGTCGAAGAGTTCGACGGCGCTGGGGCGGGTTTCCAGGATGGTAGTGACGGCGCGCAGCGCTTCGCCGCGGGTGTGGAAGTGGACGACGCCGACGGCTGTCTGCTTCGGGCGCGGCACCAGCGAGAGCGTGATCTCGGTGCTGACGGCCAGCGTGCCCTCGCTGCCGCAGAGCACCTGCGCCACGTTGCGCGTCGTCTGCTCGACCTCGCCGGCGTAGGTATGGACGCGGTCGAGCAGGTATTCGAGCCGGTAGCCGCTGTTGCGCCGCCAGTGCGTCGGCGTGTCGCGCGCGATGACGGCCCGCTGCGTTCGCAGGATCCGGTCGAGGCCGCGATAGAGGTCGCCTTCGAGGCCGGGCGCCCTGGTGCGAGCCTCCCAGGCGGCGTCGTCGAGCGCGCCGAAGGTAGCCGGCGAGCCGTCGGCCAGCAGCGCGCGGATTTCCCGGACGTGGTTGACGACGTTGCCGTAGAGGATGGAGTGGGTGCCGGTGGCGTTGTTGCCTACCATGCCGCCGAGCGTGGCGCGGTTGCTGCTGGCCGGGTCCGGCCCCACCATCAGCCCGTGCGGGGCCAGGTGGGCGTTGAGGTCGTCGAGCACGAGGCCGGGCTGCACGCGCGCCCATCGTTCGGCGGCGTTGACCTCCACGACGGCGTCGAGGTGGCGCGTAAAGTCGATGACGAGGGCGGCGCCGACGGCCTGCCCGGCCAGCGACGAGCCGCCGCCGCGCGGCAACACGGGGATGCGATAGCGTGCCGCTGCTTCGAGCGCCGCCTGTACGTCGTCGGTGTGCCGGGGCAGGAGCACGCCGACGGGCTGGATCTGGCAGACGCTGGCGTCGGTGGCATAGAGCGCCCGCGTCATCGCATCGAGCCGCAGCGCGCCCGCCAGTCGTGGCCGTAGCGACGCCGCAAAGTCTTCCAACACTTAGGCAAAAGGCATTCGATTTTAGATTTTGGATTTTGGATCAGGGGAAAGAATAGCCTCATTGTGCAAGGGCACACGGATGACACGGATGGTACGGATTTACACGGATTTTTGCCGCCAGGGATAGGACCAGTCAAAACGATGCCGGACGAAATACCTTCGCGGAGCGCAATCCTATCCCTGGCGGTCAATCAGATCCGCGAAGATCCGTCTTATCCGTGTGTCATTACAGGAAGAAGCCGCATCCCAAGATCCCCAATCTAAAATCACTAAACCTCTAGCGCTTCGCCGATGC
>JBFGTT010000661.1:0-2246 GCA_041565995.1 Rhodothermales bacterium | reverse complement strand
GTGGAAATAAACATCCAGAACGACAGCGCCGTGGACTTCGACAGCGTGCTGGTGGCCTTCCCCAGCCAGCGCGAGCACTACGGCGCGGTGCCCAGCGGCCAGCAGAGCGCCTACCGAACCGTGACGCTGGCCTACGGCTACGCCTACGTCGAAGCCTACGTGGGCGACCGAAAGTACGTGGTGCAACCGACGGACTACACGGGCGAGACGCCGCTGAGCCAGGGGCGCTACAGTTACGCCCTCTCGCTGGAGAACGACGAGTTATCGCTCGCGTTGATCAGGCGATGACGTTGGTGCGCAGGTGCCGGATGAGCACGCCGGCCATGAGTTGCGCGGCGGGGGCCAGGGCGTCTTCGTCGATGTCGAAGTGGGCGTCGTGGAGCGGGAAGCTGGTGCGATGGCCGGAGGCGGTGCCCACCCGCACGAGCGCGCCCGGCACGTATTCGAGGTAGTTGGCGAAGTCCTCCGACCCCATGCTGGGCACCGGAATATCGAAGACGGCCTCCGGACCGTAGATTTCACCGACGGCGGCTTCGACGTTGCGGATGAGCCGTGCGTCGTTGATGACCGCCGGCACTCCCTGGTCGAATTCCAACTCGATGACGAGGTCGTGCAGCGCGGCGAACTGCTCGACGGTGTGGCGCATGTACTGCTTGATGAAGTTGCGGTCGTCGGTGTTGGTGCAGCGCAGCGTGCCGCCGAAGGCCAACTCTGCCGGGATCACGTTGTAGGCGTCGCCGGCGTGGAACTTGCACACGGTCAGCACCGCCGCGTTGCGCGCGTCGGTGACGCGGCCGGCGTACTGGTAGAAGAGGCTGAGGATCTGCGTGGCGATCCAGACGATGTCTTTGGACTGGTGCGGGCGGGCCGAGTGGCCCGTGCTCTCGGCCCGCAGGTGGACCCGGAAGCGGTCGGCGGCGGCGGTCACCGCCCCGTCGATCAAGCCGTAGCGGCCCACGGGCAGCGTTGGATCGACGTGGATGCAGTAGACGGCCTTGAGGTCCTGCAAGACGCCCTCGCGGATCATCGGGATCGAGCCGCTGGGCGAGCCTTCTTCGTTGGGCTGGAAGAAGACGCGGACGGTGCCGTGGAGCCGCTCGCGCATCCGGTGCAGCAGCAGCGCCACGCCGAGGCCGACGGTGGCGTGCACGTCGTGGCCGCAGAGGTGCGCCACGCCGGCGTGTTGCGAGGCGTAGGGCACCGGCTTGGCGTCCTGGATGGGCAGCGCGTCGATGTCGGCCCGGTAGCCGATCTTCGTCCCCGGATGCGCCCCCTCGATGTCGACGAACAGGCCGGTCTCGGCGATGGGTCCCTGCACGTCGAGGCCGTAGGAGGCGAGCTTGTTGCGGATGAACGCCGAGGTTTCCTTTTCCTGGAAGCCCAGTTCCGGGTACATGTGCAGGTGCCGCCGGGTCGAGACGAGCAGGGCGTGGAGGTCGGTCGGCACGTCGGTAAGCCCCTCCATGGCTTCGAGGCCGTCCAGGGGAGGGGTGGTGACAGGGTCGGAAGTGCTCATTTTTTCGTGGGATCGAGGATCCGGGAAGCGCCAGCGCGGGCATTGTTTCTGAACGCGGCGCGCCGCGTCGAAGTTCAAAGCGCCTGCTAAAGTAGCCTATCGGCAGCCATCGGACATCCCGTAATCCCCTCGAAAATACGTAGGGCTTTCCCTTACAGCCCGGCGACGCGGTGCCGCGCCGTACGTCGTCCCTCCATCGTCCGCCGTCTCTACACCATGCCGCTGCGTTTGCGCAGCACCCACTCGGCCGTCAGCAGCACGATGACGACGGCGATGAAGACGGGCAGGCGCCACAGTTCAGTCTCGCGCGTCTCTTCGAAGACGACCGGCGTGAACGCCTCCGACGTGTTGAGCGCGGCGGGGAGGGCCGGCAGCTGCTCCGGGGGATAGAACGCGCCGCCGGAGCGCCCGGCGATCTGCCGCAGCAGCGCCGCATTGGCGCGCGTCTCCTTGAACTCCAGCGTGAGGGCGCCGACGGCGAAAGCGCCGTTGTCGGTGCCCAGCGTGAGGTCGTTGCGGTCGGCCTGGGCGCGGTAACGGTAGGCGCCTTCGGGCAACGTGCCCACGTCGAGCACGTAGCGCCCGTTGCCCACCGGCTCCATCACGTACGGATAGCGAGTGCTGTCGGGCGCGGTCACTTCCAGCGCGACGGAGGCGTCGCTGACGGGGTTGAGGCTCTCGTCGTAGACCTGCCCGGTGAACTGGATCGGCTCGTCGCCGGAGAAGAGGG
>JBFGTT010000660.1:0-2275 GCA_041565995.1 Rhodothermales bacterium | reverse complement strand
TCGTCGCCGTAGACCTGCTCGGTCAGCTGCCTGCCATCGGCGGCGGTGGCGAGGGCGATGCAGGCCACCGGGTGCATGTGATCGACGTGCCGGTAGGGGATGAAGCTGTGCAGCGGCGTGTCGATGCTGGGCGCGCGCGGGTTGAGGTTGAAGGCGGTGTGCGGGTAGAGCGCCACCATCGCGTCTTCGGCGGGCGTCTTCGCCCCGCGCACCGCGTGCCGGCCGTAGACCTCCTGCAAGGCGAGCAGCTTCTGCTGGTAGAGCGAGGCGAAGTGCTCTCTTTTTGTCGTGCGCAGGTCGCCGCCGGAGCCTTTGACCCAGAGCACCTCCACGGCCTCGCCCGTGATGGGATCGCACTCCGTGATTTTAGAGGAGGTGTTGCCGCCGCCGGTGTTGGTGATGCGCCAGTCACTCCCGAGCAGGTTGGAGCGGTAGACGAGCCGCTCGACGGGGCCGAGCGCGTCGGCCACGGCGTCGTCCCACCGGTCTTCTACGAACGCTAGCGTCGGCGTTGCGGTCTGCGGTTCCATGGCGTTTCAGGCGGGTTGGACGGTCGGCGTGTAGACCTCCGGCGCGCACGATCGGGCGGCGACGTCGCGGAGCGTGAGGCTCTCGGGCAGGTCGCCCATCGTGCGGGCCTGGATGAGCAGGTTGCCCAGCGCCGTCGCCTCGGTAGGGCCGGCCACGACGGTGACGGCGCAGGCGTCGGCGGTGAGCTGGCACAGCAGGCGGTTTTGCGAGCCGCCGCCGAAGAGGTGGATGGTGCTGAGGGCTTGCCCGGTCAGGCGTCCGAGGTCGTGCAGCGCGCGGCGGTAGCTCTCGGCGAGGCTCTCCAGGAGGAGGCGGACGAGCTGCCCGCGCGTCTCGGGAACGGGCTGCTCGTGCTCCCGGCAGTACGCGCGCAGGCGGGCCTCCATGCCGCCGCGCGCCACGAAGCGCGGGTCTTCGAGGTCGATGCGGGCGCGGTTCGAGGAGGCGGCGCGGGCTTCGCGTTCGAGCGCGGGCCAGTCGGCGACGCCCCAGGCGCGGGCGCACTCTTGCAGCGGCCAGAGGCCCGTCAGGTTCTTGAGAAAGCGGATGGTGCCGTCGAGGCCCGCCTCGTGCGTGAAGCCGGCCTCGCGGGCCGCCGTAGTCAGCAGCGGCGCGGTGCGCTCGACGCCCAAGATCGACCATGTGCCGCAACTGAGGTAGGCCCAGCCTCCCTCGCGCTGCGTCGCCGGGGTCGCGGCTACGGCGCTGCCGGTGTCGTGGCTGCACGAGGCCACCACGGCGACGTCGGCTGTCGGCTGTCGGCTTTCGGACGGGGCGACGTTGAGGGCGCCGAGGCAGGTGCCGGAGGGGACGATGGGCGGCCACTGGCGCACGTCGAGGCCGAAGGCGCGCAGCAGCGGTTCGGACCATTGCCGTGTGTGCACGTCCATCATCTGCGTCGTGCTCGCCATCGAGACTTCGACGACCGCCTTGCCGCTGAAGCGGTAGTTGAAGTAGTCGGCGAGGGTCAGGTGGCGGTGGACCCGCCGCAGCGCCCGGGCGTCCTCCGCCTGGTCGGCGAGGACCTGGTAGAGGGTGTTGAACGGCAGAAATTGGATGCCGGTGCGGGCGTAAAGGGCCTCGGCGGGCAGCGTCTCGAAGGCGTGCTGCATCACCCCGTTGGTGCGCGGGTCGCGGTAGCAGTAGGGCCGGCGCAGCGGGGCGCCCTGCGCGTCGAGCGGCACGTAGTCCACGCCCCAGGAATCGACCGAGAGGGCGCGGAGGTTCGGCGCGGCGTCGAGGGCTTGTTGCAGACCGGCTTGCAGTTCGTTCCAGAGGGCGTCGAGGTCCCAGAACAGGTGGTCGCCCTCCTCGATGATCGGCGTGGCGAAGCGGTGTATCTCCTCCATGCGCATCACGTCGCCGCCGAGCCTGCCGAGCACGGCGCGGCTGCCGGAGGCGCCCAGGTCGAAGGCGAGGTATGCGGGCATCGGCGTGTGGGTGTGGGAGGATAGAAGATGGAAGATCGAGTGCGCTGCCGGGCGATCCTCCATCCTCGATCCTCGTTCAGAGGCTCTGCGGGGGGGTGTAGGCGGCGCTGGCGCGCTCCGAGGCTTTCGCGCTGCGGTAGCCGGCGGCGCGGAACGCGGCGACCGGGTCGAGCGCGCCGCCGTTGCGGCTGCGGGCCTCGGCCACGAGGGCCGTCACGTCAGTTTCGAAGGCGGTTTTGAGCGTCTGCTCGGCCATCAGCACGTCGTTCGTCTCCTGGTAGTCTGCCAGCGCCGCGCGGTCGACCAGCAGCGCC
>JBFGTT010000659.1:0-2276 GCA_041565995.1 Rhodothermales bacterium | reverse complement strand
CTACACGCGCGCCACGGCCCGTTGCAGCCGGGCACGCACCTCGGCGGCGATGCCGGCGAGGCGTTCGGTTTCGACGGCCTGCATTGAGGCGATGGGATCGACGGCGGCGATTTCGACGCGGCCCGCGCCGGCGTCGCGGACGATGACGTTGCACGGCAGCATCGTCCCGATCTTGTCTTCGGCCTGCAACGCCTGGTAGGCGAAGGGCGGGTTGCAGGCGCCCAGGATGCGGTAGGCGGGCACGTCCACGTCCAGCTTTTTCTTGAACGTGGCCCGGATGTCGATGTCCGTCAGGATGCCGAAGCCCTCTTCTTTGAGCGCGGCGGTCACGTGCTCGATGGCTTCGTCGAACGGCAGGTCGGTGGTCTTGGCGATGTAGTAGCTCATGGTGGTCTGGTAGGGGTTGCTGGAAAAAAATAAGTTGTGATCTACAAGCGAAAGGCTTTCAAGACGACGGACGATGGACGGCGGACGATCCCTTTGATCCCTCATCGGTCGTCCTTCGTCGTTCGTCCCTCGTCGTTTGAAGTCACGAGCGCAGCGATTGCACCGCCATGCGCCCGAGGAGGACGGTGCCCGTGCCGTCGAGGCGCAGGCCCACCGGGCCGGGCTCCGGCTCGGCGCCGTGGCCGTGCGTGACCATCGTGCCGCCGGCGTAGGCGCGAAAGTGCGTCTTGTCGGCCACGACGCGGAAGGTCTGCCAGCCGGCGCCCTCGAAGGCGTGTTCGCCCATCAGCGTCACCTGGCCGTCCTGCACGCGGCCCTGCCGCATCGCGCCCTTTTCGATGGAGGTAAACAGGTAGTTCCGGTCGTCGCGGACGTGGTGGACGATCATCAGCGCGCCGTCGAAGCCGTCGAGGTTGAGCGCCACGTCGGCCTGGATGCTGCGCAGGGGGTGGTCGAAGACGAAGAAGGCGGCCTGGCCGTTGGCCTGGAGGGCCAGGGCCGTGTCTCCGGCGGCTTGCGGGCGTGCTTCCGGGGCGAGGGCGGCGGCGTCGCCGGCCAGCCATCGGAAGCCCTCGGCGAGGCCCTCGGCGGCGAGTGCGCCCGGCGTCCACCGCCACGATCCGTCCTCGGCGGCCACCGGCCCGGCGGCCTGCGCGCGGGCGCGGTCCTGCGCCTCCTGCTGCGCCGCAACCATCGCTTCGAGCCGCTCGACGGCCTGCACGCCCACGCCCTGCTCGTAGACGAGTTGCGCGCCGTGCTCGGCGGTCTGGAAGACCAAAAACAGCCCGCCCGCGCCGACGAGGAACAGCGGGATCCAGAGGGCCGGCCTGCCCTGGCGATCCCACCAGAGCACGCCCAGCCGGACCAGCGCGTAGATCCCGAAGAACCAGACGGTCCACTCGGCCCAGTCGGCGTGGTCGGTCACGAGGGGGTCGGCGGCGGCGGAGAAGAGCATGTCGTCGGCGGCGGCGCGTCCGGTCAGGAAGCTCGCCAGCGCGCCGAGGGCGCCGAGCACGAAGACGGCGACGGCCCCGATGCGCAGCCCCTCGACCTTGCGCCACAGCAGCGCCAGGCCGTCGAGCAGGACCGCTGCGAAGAGCAGCGCGATGGGAAAGTGCACGACCATCGGGTGGACGTTGGGTGCCCAGTCGGGGAGGAGATCCATCAGGCGTAGGTAGGTTCTTTCGGGTGGATGCAAGGGTTTTTTTGAGCACAGGCCCGCTTCGGGTCTCGCAATCCCGTGGCGGGGTGGCTCATCGCGCCGTGGCGTCGTGGGCGCGGTGCGCGCCGAGCAGGCGCGGGCTGAGGCGCAGGTAGGCTTCGAGCGAGACCGGGTTTGCTCCGTACTCCGGCTCTAACGCGCCGGGCACGCGGTAGATCGTGCCCTGCACGCCCAGCATAAGCCTGAGCGATCCCGCCGCCAGGAGCGTGCGCGCCGTGCCCAGCGTGAAAGCGCCGATGCCGAAGGTACGATCTTCCAGCGAAACAAACCCCAACTCCCCCGCCGGCTTCTCGACCCACTCGGCCCGCGCGTAGACGGCCTGCCAGCCGATCTCGACGTCGGACTCGGCCAGGAACGTGTGCTGCGCGCCGCCTCCGCCGTGGTGGTCTGGCTCGTCGCCGCCGTGGCCGCCGTCATCGGAGGGTTGGTTCATCCCCCAGAGCAGCGTGCTGGTCCAGATGCCGCCCCGGAGGGGGTGGTGGTAGAGGGCCGAGGCCGTCGTGCGCCAGACGTCGGTGCCGGCGGCGAGCCATTCGGGGCTTTTGAGGAAGCCGCGCGAGACCTGGAGCGCCAGGCGGTCGGTGGGGTTGGCCGAGAGGCGGAGGCT
>JBFGTT010000658.1:0-2278 GCA_041565995.1 Rhodothermales bacterium | reverse complement strand
GCCTGCGCGCCATGGCCGACGACGGCAAACTGCTCTACCCCGTCTACGCCGTCAACGACGCCGAGACCAAGTGGGACTTCGACAACGTCTACGGCACCGGCCAATCGACGCTCGACGGCATCTTGCGCGCCAGCTCGGTGCTGGTGGCCGGCAAGAACTTCGTCGTGGCCGGCTACGGACACTGCGGGCGCGGCGTGGCGATGCGCGCCAAAGGCATGGGCGCCAACGTCATCATCACCGAGGTCAAGCCTACCGCCGCGCTCAAGGCCACGCTTGAAGGCATGCGCGTGATGCCGATGGAAGAAGCCGCCCGCCTGGGCGACATCTTCGTGACGGCCACCGGCATGAAAGACGTCGTCCGGGGCCGCCATTTTCTGCAGATGAAAGACGGCGCCGTCGTCTGCAACACCGGCCACTACGACGTCGAACTGAACCTGAAAGAACTGGCCGAACTCTCGACCGACGCCCGCCTCGTGCGCGCCGACAACCGCGAGTACACGCTGGAGAACGGCAAGAAGATTTTCGTGCTGGCCGAAGGCCGCCTGGTCAACCTGGCCGCCGCCGAAGGGCATCCCTCCGAGGTGATGGACATGAGCTTCGCCAACCAGTTCATGGCCCATCTGAGCCTCGTCCAGGCCCACGAACGCGGCGAGACGCTCCCAAAAAAAGTCATCGACCTGCCCGAATCCCTCGACCAGCAAATCGCCCGCATCAAGCTCGAAACGATGGGCCTGCAGATCGACGCGCTCACCGCCGAGCAGGAAGCCTACGCCACCGACTACTCCGCCGGAACCTGACGATTTCGGAGTGCGGAGTGCGGATTGGACGTACGCCCGAAACCCATCGCCAGCACGAGAAAGCCGCGCCGCCTCGAAGGCTGGCGTGGCTTTCTCGCTTGTTCAGATCACGTGCGGATCAGACCAATCCGCATTCCGAAATCCCCCTTCCGCAATCACTCCCCGGTGTCCCACGTCAGGATGTCCTGCTCGGCTTTCTCCTTCGTCTTCCAGTCCTCAGCGTCGGGCAGCGCGTCTTTCTTCTCGGTGATGTTGTAGCCCAGCGCCCCCCATTGCTCGGACAGGTAGGTGTTCCACTCGACGTAGTGCGCCCACTTTTCGGGCAGTTCGTCGTCGGCGTAGATGGCTTCGACGGGGCAGGTGGGCACGCAGGCATTGCAGTCGATGCATTCGTCCGGGTGGATGACCAGGAAGTTGGGGCCTTCGTAAAAGCAATCCACGGGGCAGACTTCCACGCAGTCCGTGTACTTGCAGTTGATGCAAGGCTCCGCTACGATGTATGGCATGGTACGTTCTCGCGGCTATGGAATGATTCTTGTCGAAATCCGGGCTGAGAAGATACTATACGGATCGACGTAGCGCAAAAAAATCCTGCGGCGTCGCCCGTCGCTTTCGGCGGCGTCGCCGTCTCACCGATTTCGAGAGGTCGTTATGCCGAACGGGAAGAAAATCGCGCGCCGTTTCGTGCCCGTGCTGGCGCTGCTCTTGCTCGCGGCGGGGTGCGCCTCGTCGCGCCTGGAGAAAAAAGCGTTCGAAGGGCGCCGCATCGCCGCCACGGCGGCCTATCCGCCCGAAGCCAGGGTGCGCCACCCGCTGATGGCCGCCGCCGGGCGCTACGCCCTAAGCGGCATCGCACGGGCCGAGCAACAGAAGCTGCAACGGCTGCAAAACACGCTCAAGGCCGCCGCCGGGCGCGTCGACCTGCCCGCCCGCATCGCCAGCGACCTGCTCGAGACGGGCGCCCGCGAACTCGGCGTCATCCCCTCCCAAGATCCCCGGACGGTGGACTTTGTGCTGGACTTCCGTGTCTACGATTATGGACTGGCCGCGCGCGGCGCCGGGTCGTCGGCGTCCTTCTACATCGAGGCCGAAGCCACCATCCGGGATCAGGCGAAAAAAGAGGTCATCTGGACCCAACGCCTGAGCCGCATCAGCGCCTTCAAAGTCTATCTGCACGACGACGGCCCGACGCAAGCCGACCTTGGCGCGGTGCTCGAAGACTTCGCCGCCGACGCCTCCGCCCGTATGACGAAGGCGCTGCGCAAAGACATCAAAAAGGATTGAGGGCAGGCGCACCGCAGGGCGAACCGTCGCGCCGTTACCGGGGACGCTCCGGCGGCGGCTATAGGGGCACATGCGGGCGGCCATGCTCCGGCTCGCGGGTGCCTTTTTTTCAGCCTGTGCCCTCCCATGAAAAACGCTGCGACGTGCTGCACGCTGGCGCTGCCGGCCCTGCTGCTCCTGGCCGGCTGCGGTAGCTC
>JBFGTT010000657.1:0-2290 GCA_041565995.1 Rhodothermales bacterium | reverse complement strand
CCACCTGCGCCAGCGTCTTGAGCGCGCCCGACCCGGCGAAGAGCGCCTGCGGTTCGGGATCTTCGTCGGAGGCGGTGTTGCGCGGTGCTTGCTTCGAGAGGGCGGGCGGGCCGAACAGGCTCGGATAGACGGCCGGCGGCGCGGTGCTCTCGGCGGGCCGCTCCTCGCGGCGGGGGGGGGCGGGGGCGGGTTCTTGCGTAGGCGCGGCCTCTGCCTCTACCGGCGTGGCCTCCTCCGGCGCAGGTTCGGGCGCTACTGGCTCCGGCGCTTCGGCGGCTTTGGGCGCGGTCGGTTCCGGCTTCGGCGCAGGTTTGGTTGCTTCGGCGGTTTTCGGTTTGGTTGCTTCGGCGGCTTTCGGCGCAGGTTTGGGTGCTACCGGCTCCGGCGCTTCGGCGGCGGCCTTCGGCGCGGGTTCGGGTGCTACCGGCTCCGGCGCTTTGGCGGCGGCCTTCGGCACAGGTTCGGGCGCTTTGGCGGTTTTCGGTTTGGTTGCTTCGGCAGGCGCGGCGAGGCCGGCGGGGAGCGTGCCCGCGCGCGCCGACGCCTCCAGGCGCTCGACCGCCCGAAGGGCCTGCCGCAGGTCGGCGGCGTGGGCCAGCGAGGCCGCCTTGAGCAACGCCATCTCCAGCTTCATGCGCGGGTGCGTGCTGCTCTTGATCGACTCGGCGGCTTCGTCGACGATCATCAGCAAGCGCAGCAGGTCGGCCTCGGCGAAGGCGCCGGCTGCCTCGACGTAGCGGCGACGGACGGCCTCGGCGGCCTCGATGAGCGCCGCGTCGTCGAGCGTGTGGGCCACGAGCAGGTTGCGCAGGTGCTCGGCCAGGCCCACGAGGAACTCCTGCAAGTCGTAGCCGGCATGGACGATGCGGTCGACGAGGCGGAGCATGCCGGCGCTGCTGCGTGCCCGCACGTGCTCGGTGACCTCGAAGAAGAGGTCTACCTCGACGACGCGGAGGGCTTCGGCGAGGTCGGCGTAGCGCAGGTCGTCGCCGCAGAGCGAGACGGCCTGGTCGAAGGCCGAGAGGGCGTCGCGGAGGGCGCCGTCGCCCTTGCGCGCCAGCAGCATCAGCGAGGCTTCGTCGGCGGTGACGCCTTCCTCGGCAGCAATTTCCTGGAGGCGCTCGACGATCTCCGGCACCGGGATGCGGCGAAAGTCGAAGCGCTGGCAGCGCGAGAGGATCGTCGGGAGGACTTTGTGCGGCTCGGTGGTGGCGAAGATGAACAACACGTGCGGCGGCGGCTCTTCGAGCGTCTTCAAGAGTGCGTTGAAGGCCGCCGTCGAGAGCATGTGCACCTCGTCGATGATGTAGACTTTCTTGCGGCTGCCCTGGGGCGGCACACGGACGGTCTCGCGCAGGTCGCGCACGTCGTCGACCTTGTTGTTCGAGGCGGCGTCGATCTCGAAGATGCTCAGGCTGCGGCCCGCTTCGAAGTCCCGGCACGAGTCGCACGTCCGGCACGGCTCGGCTTCGTCGGGGCGGTCCTGCGGCGGCGTGGTGCAGTTGATGGCCTTGGCCAGGATGCGGGCCGCCGTCGTCTTGCCGACCCCGCGCGGGCCGCTGAAGAGGTAGGCGTGGGCCAGCCGGTCGAGCCGGAGGGCGTTCTTGAGCGTCTCGGTGACGTGCTGCTGCGCCACCAGTTCGTGGAACAGGTTCGGACGGTACTTGCGGGCGGTGACGAGGTAACGCTGTTCGGACATAGATTCGGTGGCGGTTGCGCGTCGGGCCTGCGCCAACGGGACGCCTGCCTCGCAAAGCCTGAAGCCGGCGGGCGCCTGGCCGGTTGCGGCCGGCCCCCTCCCGTTTACGTTGCACGAAGGTAGCAGGCCCCCGGCAGAGGTGCAAGAGCAAGGGGGCGACCCCGTGGAGCATACGACCGCCAAAAGCCGGTGATCCCGAGGCGCGATTCCCCGCGCGGCTCGTATTGCCTATTGTCCGAACTGCCCCTATCTTAGCACCGTTCTTTGCGGTCTTGGTAGCGCACGAGACGTTGGCCGTGCAGGAAGGCGTACCCGCATGTCGTATACCCCCTATACACCTCTCACCTAAGCAGGAGGCGGAAACATGGAAACTGGCAAGAGCTTTTTGGGCGCGCTGTTCGACTTTTCGTTCAGTGATTTCATTACCCCAAAGATCATCAAAGTGCTGTACATTCTGGGCGTCGTTTTAGCTGGCCTGTACGCACTCTTCTTCATCGTGCTTGGATTTAACTTAGGAACGGGGAGTGGGATTGTATTTTTGCTCCTGTCGCCCCTAATCTTTCTCATCATGGTCATCTTCATCCGGGTTGG
>JBFGTT010000656.1:0-2291 GCA_041565995.1 Rhodothermales bacterium | reverse complement strand
TGCTCTTGCCGACCATCTCTCGACCGAGGACCTCCAAGCGCGCATGCGCCAGAGCACCGACGCCCGTCTGTGCAGCCACTACCAGGTCATCTACCTCAAGAGTCTAGGCCAAGCCGCTCCCCAGATCGCTCAGACGGTCGGCTACTCGCAGAACTGGGTCCGCAGCCTCATCCATCGCTACAACGAACACGGTGAGGCGGGGCTGCTTGACCGGCGCGCCGACAATCCGGGGCGAGTGCCGCTTCTCAGGGCCGATCAGCAAGCCCAACTCGAGCAGCTCTTGAGGGAGCGTCATGCAGACGGTGGACTCTGGAACGGCCCGCAGGTGGCCCGCTGGATTGCCCAGCAGACCGGGCGTGAGGCCGTCTACGCCCAGCAAGGGTGGACCTACCTGCGCCGGTTGGGCTTCACGGCCCAAGCCCCCCGTCGTCGTCATGCGAAGGCTGATGTCGAGGAGCAGCAGGCGTTCAAAAAAAGCTCAATCGGCGCGCCAGAGACCGCCCGGAGGTAGAACGATGGACCATGGACGAACATCGCATGGGCCTCCAACCCATCCTGCGCCGAGTCTGGGCCAAGCGGGGTCAGCGCCCCATCGTGATAGTGCGCCCGCGCTACGAATGGCTCTACGTCTACGGCTTTGTCCGGCCCGAGACGGGCGAGACGAGTTTCTGGGTCACCGACTCGGTCAACACCGAGACGATGAGCGCGATCCTGGGCGCCTTTGCGCGCGAGCGGGCCTCAGCCTCCGGGGCCGAGGTAGATCTGGTCTTGGATCAGGCGGGCTGGCACACGAGTGGTCATCTTGCCGTGCCCGAGGGGCTCTCGCTGATCTACTTGCCCAGTCACAGCCCCGAGTTGCAGCCGTCGGAGCACCTGTGGCCGTTGTTGGACGAGGTCATTGCCAACCGCGTGCCGGAGGATCTGGCCGAGTTAGAGGCATGGGTCTCGCGCCGCTGCGTAGAGGTAAGCGAGGACCTGGCTCGGGTACGGCGCTTGACGCTGTTTTCTTGGTGGCCGGGAGCCGATCCTCCATAGTACAACGAATCATCCAGATTTAGTATTACTGAGCCGTGGAAGTTGCTTAACATGATCGACGTATGGAGGTAGAAAAAAATCCTCCCACACGCCCAACCTCCCATCCCCCCACACCCAATCGAAATCCGGATACGTTTCCAGGAGCGCCCTTACGTTTTTCGCTTTACGAACGTCAGGCCGGCTGATAGCTTTCCACCAGCGCGCGCCGTTTCAGGTAGGCCTCGCGGGCGATCTGCACGTCGGCCAGGAATAGCGGCAACTCCTCGAGCAGCAGCGCCTGCGGGCCGTCCACCAGCGCTTTGCGCGGGGCCGGGTGGAAATCGACCAGCACCATGTTGGCCCCGGTCACGACGCCCTGCGCCGTCACGTGCATCACCTCGAGCAGGCCGTCCGGACTTTTGGCGCGCGAGCCGACCGAGTGCGAAGGATCGACGCAGACGGGCATACGCGTCAGGCGCTTGACCACCGGAACGTGCGCGAAATCGACCAGGTTGCGGTGCGGATCGCCCAGGTTGGTCTTCATCCCGCGCAGGGCGAAGACGATGTTGCGGTTGCCCTCGTTGGCCAGGTATTCGGCGGCGTTGAGCGACTCGTCGAGCGTGATGCCGAAGCCCCGCTTGAAGAGCACCGGGTAGGTCTGCTGCCGCCCGACGCTCTTCAAGAGTTCGAAGTTTTGCGTGTTACGCGTGCCGATTTGCAGCATCACGCCGGTGGGATTGCCGGCGGTCAGGAGGGCTTCGTGGATCTCCTCGACATGCGACTCGTGCGTGACCTCCATGGCGATGACCCGGATGCCGTAGGCGCCGGCCAGTTCGAAGACGTAGGGCAGGCAGAGCTTGCCGTGGCCCTGGAACGAGTAGGGGCTGGTGCGCGGCTTGTAGGCGCCCATGCGCGTGCAGGTTTGCCCGTTCTCGCGCAACGCCCGCATCATCTGCTCGACGTGCTCGCGCGTATCGACGGCGCAGAGGCCGGCGAAGACGTGGAGGTCGTCCTGGCTGAAGCGCACGCCGTTATAGTCGAAGTAGCTGGGGCGGTCGTCGTCTTTGTGGCGGCCCAGCACGCGGTAAGCCTCCGAGACGCGCACGACGCGCTCGACCAGCGGCAGGCTCTTCATGTACTCGATGGAGAGGCCCCCGGTATTGCCGATGAGGTAGACCTCGGTGAGGCGTTGCGCGGCGCCCTGCACGTGGTGGACGCGGTGCCGGATGTCGTCGGGCAACTCGTCCAGGTACCGCATCAGTTGCTTGTACTCGACG
>JBFGTT010000655.1:0-2293 GCA_041565995.1 Rhodothermales bacterium | reverse complement strand
CTTCAGAAGCTCTTCTACGGGTTGCTCAACCTGTTTTTTCTGCGGGCCTGGTACGTCCGGCGCGAAGTCCGCCGCCTGCTCGGCGCCATGCCGCCCGGGGCGCCCCTCCGCGTGCTCGACGCCGGCACGGGCTTCGGCCAGTACGCCTACTTCATCGCCCGCAGCTTCCCCCACGCCCGCGTGCTCGCCGTCGACGTCAAGCAGGACTACCTCGACAACGCCCGCCGCTTCCTCGACAAGACCCCGCAGGCCGCCCAGGTGACGCTGGCCCGCGACGACCTGACGCGGCTCCGCGCCGAGGGGCCGTTCGACTTCATCCTCTCGGTGGACGTGATGGAGCACATCGAGGACGACCGCGCCGTCTTCGCTCACTTCGCCCGTGTGTTGCGGCCCGGCGGCTACGTGCTCGTCAACACCCCCTCGGACCTCGGCGGCTCCGACGTGCAGGCCGAGGGCGAGCCGGGCTTCATCGAAGAGCACGTGCGCGACGGTTACAGCCGGCAGGAGTTGGAAGGCAAGCTGCGCGCGGCGGGGCTGACGCCGGTGCGCACGCGCTACACCTACGGCCCCTACGGCGCGCTGGCCTGGCGCTGGCTCATCAAGCGGCCCATCGGGTGGCTCGGCAAGACGTGGGCCTTCCTCGTCCTGCTGCCGCTCTACTACGTTTTTGCGCTGCCCGCCGGCCTGGTGCTCCACGCGCTCGACCTGCGGCGCGACAACGCCGAGGGCACCGGGCTGCTGGTGGTGGCGCAGAAAACCTGACGCCTGCGCCCGGCGTTGCATCCGCGGAGAGGCCAACCAGGCAAGCGATGACGATGGAACCTGCCGTTCGACAACTGTTCGATTCCCCCAGGCTGGCGATCCACGTCCAGACGTTCGAGCGCGTGCTGGCCGAAGAACGCGAAAAGCGCGCGCGGTTCTACGACGAGGTGGAAGAAGGCCAAAAAGCCGAGTTCATCAACGGAGCGATCATCGTGCATTCACCTGTCAAGAAACGATACCACGACACCGCCACGCGGCTGCTTTTTATCGTACATCTCTACGTCCAGCTTCATGACCTCGGTTTCGTCGGGCACGAGAAAAACATGATCTCGCTGACGCGCAACGACTACGAGCCGGACGTCTGCTTCTTCGGCAAGGAGAAGGCGCAGGCGTTCTCGCCCGACCAGATGAAGTTCCCCGCGCCGGATTTCGTCGCCGAAGTGCTCTCGCCGAGCACGGAAGTCGTCGACCGGGGCGTCAAGTTCGAGGATTACGCGGCCCACGGCGTCGGCGAGTACTGGCTGCTGGACCCGGACGCCGAAGTTGCCGAGCAGTACGTGCTCGAAGGCGACCGGTACGTGCTGCGGATGAAATCGAAGTCGGGGCAGATCGAGAGCGCCGTAATAGCCGGGTTGTCGCCGCCGGTGGAGGCGCTCTTCGACGACGGCGCCAACCTCCGCGAGGTGCAGCGGCTTTTGCAGGCGGGCTGACGGCATGGGTTGGATCGCAGGGAGATCGGGGAAAAATTCGTCCACCGCTGAGGCCCTCCACCCTTCCATACGAGGCGAAAAAACTGTATTTTAGGCGGGCACCTCTTTTCGGTTGTGCCCCTCCTGTTGCCTGGTTGCGTGTCTGGCTTCGTTGCGCTCCCCGACCCCACCGGGGCGGAACGGTGGGCCGTTCCGGGTCGTTACGTTCTTCTAAAAAAGAGGGTTACATCCGTGCAGACCAAGTACATCTTCGTCACCGGCGGCGTTACGTCTTCCCTGGGTAAGGGCATCGTCTGCGCGTCGCTCGGACGGCTTTTGGAGGCGCGCGGGCTGCGCGTGACCATCCAGAAATTCGACCCGTACATCAACGTCGATCCGGGCACGATGAACCCCTACGAGCACGGCGAGGTGTACGTGACCGACGACGGCGCCGAGACGGACCTCGACCTGGGTCACTACGAGCGCTTCCTGGGCCGCCCCACCAGCCAGGCCAACAACGTCACCACCGGGCGCATCTACCTCGAAGTCATCACCAAGGAGCGCGCCGGGGCCTACCTGGGCAAGACCGTGCAGGTCGTCCCCCACATCATCGACGAGATCAAGCACTGGATGCTCAAGCTCGGCGAGACCGGCGACTTCGACGTGGTGCTCTCGGAGATCGGCGGCACCGTCGGCGACATCGAAAGCCAGCCCTACTTAGAGGCTCTTCGCCAGTTGCGCTACGAACTCGGCGCGCGCAACACGCTCAACGTGCACCTGACGCTGGTGCCCTACCTGGCCGCCGCCGGCGAGCTGAAGACGAAGCCCACCCAGCACTCGGT
>JBFGTT010000654.1:0-2318 GCA_041565995.1 Rhodothermales bacterium | reverse complement strand
GTAGCAGCGACCCCTACCGCGGCGGCCGCGCGGCCGACCCCGCTCCTTCACCGACGCCGGACGTAGACGTCGCAGTCGAAGAAGAGACCGAGGAGCGCCTCGATGCGCCCTGGAAGGTCATCCTCTACAACGATGACATTCACACGTTCGACGAGGTCACCCTGCAACTCATCAAGGCCACCGGCTGTGCGGTTAAGGAGGCCGAGAAGATTGCCTGGCGCGCCCACCTCGAAGGCAAAACGGTGGCCTACGAGGGCACGTTCGAAGACTGCTTCCGCGTCCAGGGCATCCTGCGGGAGATCCAGCTCGTCACGGAAATCGAGGGTTGAATGATTGCGATGCACTCATTCAAGAACCGGTAGGTGTGCGCGATGTGGTGAAGCGGGTTCGAACAAAGAAAAGGGGTCCCCGTCAGAGATGTCCGGGTTGGCGACCTGAGACATCTACCCGACGATGGACCCCCAACAGAGCTTCTGTCCAAACATGGACTGCCCTGCCCGTGGACATACCGGGCGCGGCAACCTTAAGATCCACTGCCGCAGGCGGGGCCGCTATCGCTGCACCGCGTGCCGCAAGACCTTCTCGGCGCGTCGAGGCACGCCGTTCTACCACGCCAAGACTGCTCCAGAGATCATCACGCAGGTACTCACGTTGATCGCCTACGGCTGTCCCATCGGGGCTATCGAGGCCGCCTTCTCGCTCCAGCGACGCACCGTGCGCGCCTGGCTTACGAAGGCCGGCGCCCACTGCCGGGCCGTCCACGAACAGCTCGTACTCCAGCCCCAAGTCCTGCAGCACGTGCAGGTCGATGAGCTCTTCGTCCGCAGACAGAGCCGGCGACGTTTCGTCTATCTCTTCTCGGCCCTTTGTGTCTCGACGCGTCTCTGGCTCGGTGGGCTCGTCAGCGCCAAGCGCTCCAAGCACGCGACGCGGACTATGGCCCAGATGGTGCGCCAGGCGGCCTTCGGGGGGCCGCTCCTTGTTGTCTGCGACGGATTTCGCTACTACGGCAAGGCCTTCCGAGAGGCCTTCAAATGGTCGCTCTTGACGGGTCGGCAGGGGCGCCCCCGACGGCTGCCCAGCGCGGCGCTGGTCGTGGTGGCCCACGTCAAGCAGCGCCGCCTGGTGCGCCTGTTGGAGGGCACCTGGGGGCAGTTCGTCTGGCTCTGGCGCTCGGTCGGTGCCGCGGTGCTTACGACGAGCTACATCGAGCGCTTGAACGCCACGTTCCGGGCGCGCTTGAGCCTGTTGGTGCGTCGGAGTCGTCATCTGGCGCGGACGGTGGCCACGGTGGAGGCGGGGCTGTTGGGCAGCGTCTACAACTTCTGTACGGTGCATGGGAGTCTGTCTCGCACGCCGGCTCAGGCGGCGGGGTTGGTATCGGATCGCTGGAGTGTGGCGCAGTTGCTCGGGTATCGCGTGCCGCCAGAGCGGTGGCGCCCGCCTCGTCATCGGGGGCCGTTATCGAAGCGTGAGCGAGCGCTCCTGGCCCAATGGGGCACATGAACCGGTTTCACCATCTTGCGCACACCTACCGGGTACAAGAACCGTGAACTGCAAACCGAAAACCCTTCGCGCCCCATCGGAATCTTCCCTATTTTTCCCCTGCTCCACATCAAGTGCTTTTGTCGAAGATAGATCGGGAAGTCCTCCCTCAACGATTTCGAATACCCCGAGAGATACCATGGTCAAGATCTACCGCCCCGGCCTTTTGCTGTCGGCGCTGTTGCTCCTCGGCCTCGCCCCCGGCGTCCGCGCCCAGGACGACGTGATGATGCAGGCCTTCTACTGGGACGTACCCGTAGACGACGCCGGCAAGAACGGATCCTGGTGGGACAACCTGGCCGCCAAAGCCGGCGAACTCTCCGACGCCGGCATCACGGGCATCTGGACGCCCGCCCCGTCGAAGGGCAACTTCGGCATCTACGACATGGGCTACGGCATCTTCGACCATTACGACCTCGGCAACTACAACCAGAAGGGCACCACCGAGACCCGCTTCGGCAGCCGCGCCGAACTCATCGCCATGGTAGGCGCCATGCACGCCGAGGGCATCGAGGTCTACGTCGACGTCGTGCTCAATCACATCTTTGCCAATGAAGACGAAGAGGAAGCCAACCCCGCCGTCAAGGAGTACGTCTTCGACGAAGCCTTCCGCAACAACACCCAGTTCAGTCCCTATCCGACCAACGAGATCATCTGGCGCATCCCCAACGCCGGCACCGGCGATTATTACATTAAGATCAAAGGCTATCACCTCGATTGCGGGGCCTCGCACTTCGAGCGCGCCTACGACCTGACAATCAACTGGGACGGTG
>JBFGTT010000653.1:0-2322 GCA_041565995.1 Rhodothermales bacterium | reverse complement strand
GCCGGCGCCGTCACCCGCCTGACCGACTTCCAGGACGGCTCGCAGGTCAGCGACCCCGCCTGGCACCCCGGCGGCGCGTGGATCTACTTCGCCTACCTCGACCCCGAAGGCCACGGACGCGACCTCTGGCGCATCCGCGCCGACGGCGGCGACGCCGAAAAGGTCTACGCCACCGACGCCGACGAGCGCTCGCCCGCCTTCGATCCCGAAGGAAAAGTCCTGTACTTCTCCTCCGACGTCTCCGGCATCTTCAACCTCTACCGCCTGCCGGTGGAGCAGGAGGGGGCCGCGCCCGAACGACTGACCAACGTGCTCGGCGGGGCCTTCATGCCCTCGGTGCGCGCCGACGGCGCCCTCGCCTTCGCGCAGTACCAGTGGGACGGATACAAGATTGCCCTGCTCCGCGCGCCGGGACCGCTGCCGGAGGCCGCACTGGCCGCCTATGCGCCGCCGCCGGTGATGCAGAAGCATCGCCCGCCGACGCTGGCCTCCGCCGAGCACGACGCGCTCAACCGCTTCGACGACCGCGACCTGCGCCCGCTGGAGGAGGAGGCCCTGGCCGCCGTCCGCACCGAAGGCAGCTTCCCGCTGCGGCTCCAGCGCGCCGGCCGCCCCGACGAGGCCGGCACGGAGCCGCTGGCGGTCGAAAAGTACGGCCTCAGCTTCACCTCGTTCAGCTTCTACCCGGTGCTGCGCTTCGACCAGTACGTCTCGCGCCGCCGCAGCCGCCTCGACGCCCGCCTGCCCGACCGAACGCGCGGCGAGACGCTGCTGCGCAACACCAAGGTGGGCGTCTACGCCTCCTCGCGCGAGATCCTGGAGGGACTGACGCTCTTCGGCGGCCTGCTCGTGGGGCCGGCCACGCAGGAGGCGGCGTCGTTTGCAGACTTCTTCTCGCCTGCGCGCCTGCTCAAGCTCGAACGCGACGCGTTCCTCCAGTTCGAGTACAAGAAGGGCCTGGGCTTCCTGCCCGACCGCTGGTCGCCGCAGCTTTCCATCGAACTGTTCAACATCCGGCGGCGCGTCGAAAACGGGCTGTCGATCGAAGAATTTCCGTGCACCGCCTGCTTCCCGGATACCACGCTGGCCGACCTGTCGTACGCGCTCTGGGAAGCCGCCTTCTACGCCCGCAGCAAGGTCAACCGCGCGCTGCTGCTGGAGCTGGGCTATCGCTACAGCCCCTACCGGGTCATCACCGAGCCGTTCTTCTCGAAGGAGGCCCAGGCGCGGATCCCGGAGTCCTCGACGCGCTATTTCATCGGGCGGGCCTTCACGGCGAAGGCGTACTTCGAGGCGCTGCATCCCTACCGCGACGCCGACGTGGTGCCGCGCGGGCTGCGCCTGGAACTGGGCTACGAATACGAGCGCGGCCGCCTGCTCGACAGCTTCAAGATCGAAGACGGCCTGCTGGTGCCCGCCTACGAGCGCGCCGACAACCACCGGCTCAGCCTCGACGCCCGCTACGGCCTGCGCCTGCCCGGCACGCTGCGCGGCGGCGCCCACGGCCTCGGCCTGCGCCTGCGCGCCACCACCCTGCTCGGCAGGCCCGTCGATGACTTTTACAACGACTACGTCGGCGGCCTCATCGGCGCGCGCGGCTATCCGTTCTACGCCCTCGGCGGCAACGAAACGCTCTGGCTGCAGGCCGCCTACCACGTGCCGCTGCTGCCCGACGTGCGCCGCCAGATGCTCTTCGCCTACGTCGATAAGGTCTACGCCCGCCTCTACGCCGACGCCGCCGCCGCCTGGAGCGGACCCTGGCCCGGCGCCGACGCCCTCCGCAAAGACCTCGGCGCCGAACTCCGCGTGGGCCTCGGGTCGTTCTACCTGCTGCCCACCGCCGTCTTCCTGAGCGCCACCTACGGCTTCGACGCCTTCGACTTCCGGCTCGACGAAGGCTTCCTCACACCCGACGGCAGCGACACCGTCCGCTACGGCGGCGAACTCCAGTGGCACTTCGGCGTCCTCTTCGGGTTCGATCTTTGATGGACGACCGACGGACGACGAGGGACGATCCTCCGCCGTTCGTTCCTCGTCCATCGTCTCTGCAGGGAAAAACGCCCACAGGCATGGGACTGGAAAGCTTGATCGCCCGCGTTTATTCGATCCTGCTGCTGGTGACGGGCCTCTCGCACCTGGCGCAGCCGCGCCGCTGGGCGGATTTCTACGTCGACCTGCGGCAGCGGGAAACCGGCGCGTTCGTCATCGGCGTCTTGACGCTGCCGCTGGGCCTGGTCATCGTCGTCGGGCACAACGTCTGGGTGCTCGACGTGCCGGTGCTGATCACGATCTTCGGGTGGATAATGACGCTCAAGAGCGTCG
>JBFGTT010000652.1:0-2326 GCA_041565995.1 Rhodothermales bacterium | reverse complement strand
CTGCCGGGCGCGAACTCGATTTGCTGATAGGTCCCTTCTTGCATGTCTGCCTGGGGTCAATAGGGTTTCTCTCTTCCTTCGCTTCCAACAACCGGGCGCTCGGCCATCAGGCCGCGTGTGCCTAAACGCGCGGCGGCACCCCGAGCCTTCGAGGTGCCACCGGGTTCGGCGCCGTGTTATTTACGAATGCCGAGTTCTTTCGTGATACTGCGGTATCGCTCGATCTCGGTGTTCATCAGGTAATTGAGCAAACGGCGCCGCTTCCCGACGAGCTTGAGCAATCCGCGACGCGTAGCGTGGTCCTTCGGATGCTGCTGAAGGTGTTCCGTCAACTCGTTGATGCGCGTGGAGAAGATGGCAATCTGGACCTCGGCCGTGCCGGTGTCCTGCTCGTTCTTGCCGTACTTCTTGATGAGTTCGAGCTTTTGCTCTTGCGAAATCATGTCCGATCCTCTTTAGACTGTGCCGTGCTAAAGACGAACGTGACGTTGTTCTCTCTAAAGAACGATCACGACCGCGCACCGTGCGCGGATTTGCCCCCGGCGGGCCGGTGCGGCCCATCGCGCCTTAGGCCAGCGCTGCCAGGGCGCGTTTACAACGCTGCTGATCTTTGGAAAGTTGCTCGACGAGTTCATCCACCGAGCCGAATTTTTGCTCGTCCCGAATTCTTTCGACGAATTCTACGCGAAGTTGCCGCCCGTAGAGGTCCTGCTCCAGGTCGAAAATGTGGACTTCGAGCACCTCGCGCGTGCCGCCGAAGGTGGGCCGCAGGCCGATGTTCATCATGCCGCCCCAGGTCCGGCCTTCGAGGTGCACCTGCACGGCGTAGACGCCCTGCAGCGGGACGAACTTGCGCGGATGATCGACCTCGATGTTGGCCGTCGGGAAGCCGATGCCCTTGCCGCGCCCGTCGCCCCGGACCACCGTGCCCGAGAGCGCGTAGCGGCGGCCGAGCATCTCGGCGGCCTTGCCCACGGCGCCCGCCTCGCCCAGCAGCCGCCGGATCTCCGACGACGAGACCACGTGCTCCTCGACCACCTGCGCCGGGATCACGTCGACCGTGAAGCCCAGGCGCGCCCCGAGCGCTTCGAGCAGGCTGCTGTCGCCCCGCCGGCCCCTGCCGAAGCCGTGGTCGTAGCCGATGACGATCTCTTGCAGCCCGATGCGCTCGACCAGGATCTTCTCGACGAAGTCTTCGGGCGGCATTTTCGAGAAGGCCAGCGTGAAGGGCAGCACGATGAACCGCTCGACGCCCAGGTCCTCCAGCACGCGGGCGCGCTCTTCGACGGTGGTCAACAGCGGCATCGGCTCGCCGGAGAGGACTTCGCGCGGGTGCGGGTCGAACGTGACGACGACGCTGTGGCCGCCGTTCTGACGCGCGCGGTGGACGAGGTAGCGCAGGATGGCCTGGTGCCCGACGTGCACCCCGTCGAAGGTGCCCACCGTCACGAAGGCGTCTGCCTCGCGCTCGATCTGATCGAGTCCGTACTGCCGTTTCATGGTTTGAAAGGCGCTGCTCGAAGGTCCAATCTTTCGAAATCAGCCGTGCAGGGCCTGCTCCAGCCCTTCGAGGGTCCAGGCGTCCTGCACGGCGTAGGGGCCGATGGCGGTGCGGCGCAGGGCCGTCAGGTGAGCGCCGACGCCGAGGACCTGCCCGAAGTCGTGCGCCAGGCTGCGGATGTAGGTGCCCTTCGAGCAGCGCACACGAAAGGTCACGTCCGCGCCCTCCCGCCCGGTCAGCGCGAATTCGTCGATACGGACGCGGCGGAGCGGGCGTTCCGCCACCTCGCCGCGCCGGGCCTTCCGGTAGAGCCGCTCCCCCCCTACCTTGACGGCGGAATACATGGGCGGCTGCTGCGTAACCTCGCCCACAAAACGCCGACGGGCGGCCTCCAGGTCGGCGTCCGTCAGGTGGCGCCAGGCGCGGCGCTCGGCCACGTCGGTTTCGGCGTCGTAGGACGGCGTCGTCTCTCCCAGGCGCAGGGTGCCTTCGTAGGTCTTCGGCAGGCCCATGAAGGCTTCCATGCGCTTCGTGGCCCGCCCGACAAGGCAGATCAGCAGGCCCGTCGCCATCGGGTCGAGCGTGCCGGCGTGGCCGATCTTGCGCACCGGCAGAAGCCTGCGGAGCTTGCGGATCACGTCGAACGAGGACCCCTGCCCGGGCTTATCGACGAGTAGCACGGCTCCGTCGAACGAGCGCGGCAGGTCCGGATAGCCAAAGACGAGTGCGGCAGACGGCGCGGACGGCTTCACCGAGACGGAAGGGGTTTGCGGGTTCAGGGGTGTGAGGGTTCGCGTGCCAACAAACGATAACACCATAACACTT
>JBFGTT010000651.1:0-2334 GCA_041565995.1 Rhodothermales bacterium | reverse complement strand
TTCGAACTCCAGGTGCGCGACACCAAACGCGGCGAGGAAGAACTCACCCGCGAGATTCCCAACGTCTCGGAAGAGGCCACGAAAGACCTCGACGAGCGCGGCATCATCCGCATCGGCGCCGAGGTCGAAGCCGGCGACATCATCGTGGGCAAGATCACGCCCAAAGGCGAAACCGACCCGACGCCCGAAGAAAAACTCCTGCGCGCCATCTTCGGCGACAAGGCCGGCGACGTCAAGGACGCCTCGCTCAAGGCGCCGCCGGGCATGAAAGGCGTCGTCATCGACACGCGCCTCTTCAGCCGCCGCAAGCTCGACCCGGCCACCAAAAAACGCGAACAGCAGCGCCTGGCCGAGATCGAGGCCGCCTACGAAGGCAGCATCGCCCGGCTCGACCAGGAGTTCTGGGACAAGTTCTTCGGCCTCGTCGAAGGCAAAACCTCCGACGGCATCGAGACGCGCGAAGGCACCGTGCTCGTCTCGAAGGACGCCAAGATCACCCGCGAGGCCTTCGCCGAGGTCGCGCCGGTGCACCTGCCGGGCCGGGAGACCTACACGACGGACAAGAAGATCGACCGCAAGGTCCGCAAGCTCATCCAGTACTACCAGGCGCTCTTCAACAAGATCGAGGGAGAGGCCAAGCGCGAAAAACACCACGTGCAGATGGGCGACGAGCTGCCGCCGGGCATCGTGCAACTGGCCAAGGTCTACATCGCCAAGAAACGCAAGATCCAGGTGGGCGACAAGATGGCCGGCCGCCACGGCAACAAAGGCGTCGTGGCCCGCATCGTCCCGGTCGAAGACATGCCGTTCCTGGAGGACGGCACGCCCGTCGACATCGTGCTCAACCCGCTGGGCGTGCCCAGCCGTATGAACCTGGGCCAGATCTACGAGACGCTGCTGGGATGGGCCGGCAAAAAGCTCGGCGGCAAGTTTGCCACCCCCATCTTCGACGGCGCCACGATGAGCGACATCGCCGCCGAAATGGAAAAGGCCGGGCTGCCCGTCGACGGCCGGGCGCAGCTCTACGACGGACGCTCCGGCGAACCCTTCGACCAACAGACCACCGTCGGCTACATCTACATGATGAAGCTCAGCCACCTGGTCGAAGACAAGATCCACGCCCGCTCCATCGGCCCCTACAGCCTCATTACGCAGCAGCCCCTCGGCGGCAAGGCGCAGTTCGGCGGCCAGCGGCTCGGCGAGATGGAGGTCTGGGCCATGTACGCCTACGGCGCCGCCAACGTGCTGCAGGAAATGCTCACCTACAAGAGCGACGACGTACAGGGCCGCTCGAAAGCCTACGAGTGTATCGTCAAGGGCGACAGCATGCCCGAACCGGGCGTGCCCGAGAGCTTCAACGTACTCATTCGCGAACTCCAGGGCCTGGGCCTCGAAGTCAAGCTGGATTAGGTAGGGACGCCGTGAACGGGTGAACGTATGGGCGAAATCAGGCCTCGTCCACACGTCCATACCTCCACACGTCCATACCGCCCAAACAGGATTCTAACCCTACATCCTGCTACCCAATATGCCGTACGGAAAGACGTCGAAGATCAAGAAGACCTTCAGCAGCATCACCATCAGCCTGGCCTCGCCCGAAGCCATTCTGGAGCGGTCCTACGGCGAGGTGCTCAAGCCTGAGACGATCAACTACCGGTCGTTCAAACCGGAGAAGGACGGGCTGTTCTGCGAGAAGATCTTCGGCCCGGTCAAGGACTGGGAATGCCACTGCGGCAAGTACAAGCGCATCCGCTACAAAGGCATCATCTGCGACCGCTGCGGCGTCGAGGTGACGCAGAAATCCGTCCGGCGCGAGCGCATGGGACACATCACGCTGAGCGTGCCGGTGGTCCACATCTGGTACTTCAAGACGCTCCCCAACAAGATCGGCCACCTGCTGGGGCTCAAGTCGAAGGACCTCGAAAAAATCATCTACTACGAGAGCTACGTCGTCGTGCAGCCGGGCGCCGCCGGCGACCTGGGCGTCGAGGAAAAGCAACTGCTCACCGAAGAGGAGTATTTCAACATCCTCTACCAGATCCGCGAGGACAACAACCGCCTCGACGACAGCGACCCGGATAAGTTCATCGCCATGATCGGCGGCGAGGCCGTCGAGACGATGCTCAAACGGCTCGAACTCGAATCGCTCTCGCACGCGCTGCGCTTCCAGGTCAAGACCGAGACGAGCCAGCAGCGCAAGGGCGAGGCGCTCAAACGCCTGCAGGTGGTCGAGGCCTTCCGCGACGCCAACAGCCGCATGGAAAACCGGCCCGAGTGGATGGTGCTACGCGTGATCCCGGTGATCCCGCCGGAACTGCGCCCGCTCGTACCCCT
>JBFGTT010000650.1:0-2338 GCA_041565995.1 Rhodothermales bacterium | reverse complement strand
TGCGGGCCGCCCGCGACGGCGCCAACGTCGTCATCGCCGCCAAGACCGTCGCGCCGCACCCGAAGCTGCCCGGCACCATCTACACCGCCGCCGAAGAGATCGAGCAGGCGGGCGGCGCGGCGCTGCCCTGCCAGGTCGATATCCGCTTCGAAAACCAGATCCACGCCGCCGTCGAGCAGGCCGTCGCGCGCTTCGGGGGGATCGACATCCTGGTCAACAACGCCAGCGCCATCTTCCTGGCCGGCACGCTCGCCACGCCCCTGAAGCGCTACGACCTGATGCACGGCGTCAACGTGCGCGGGACCTTCGCCACGTCGCAGGCGTGCCTGCCGCACCTGCGCAACGCCCCCAACCCGCACGTGCTCAACCTCTCGCCGCCGCTCAACCTGGAGGCTCGCTGGTTTGCGCCGCACCTGGCCTACACCCTGAGCAAGTACGGCATGAGCCTCTGCGTGCTGGGCATGGCCGAAGAGTTCCGCGACGACGGCGTGGCCGTCAACGCGCTCTGGCCGCGCACGGCCATCGCCACAGCCGCCGTGCGCAACCTCCTCGGTGGCGAAGAGGCCATCCGGGGGTCGCGCCACCCTGCCATCGTGGCCGACGCCGCCCACTGGATCCTCACGCAGGACAGCCGCGCCTGCACCGGGCACTTCTTCGTCGACGAGGAGGTGCTCCGCCAAAACGGCGTCACCGACTTCGACCCCTACGCCGTCGATCCCGACGCGCCGCTGATGCCGGATTTCTTTCTCTAAAACGCGCCATGTCCGACCGCCTGCTCGACCTGCGCATGCACGACGGCTCGCGGCACTTCGGCGACCTGCCGCAGACCGCCTCCTGGCACGCCGTGCGCGACCACGTCGAAAAGCTGCCCGGCGCCGTGCTCACCGGCTTCGTGACCGACCACGTCACCGAAGCCTGGGTCGACTTCACTTACGCCGGCCACGTCTTTTCGATCAACGACCAACTCGGCGACTACTGGTTCTTCGTGGACGATCCGGCCTGCCCCACCGACGTGCTCCAACGCGTCCTCACCCACTTCGAACGCCTCCTCTTCGAAGCCTGATAGAAGGCTCGCACCTGGCGTCACGAGGGCTTCCTCGCCACCACACACCACACGCGATGCGCTACCAGCATCGGATCAGGGTATTTTCTACCGAGGAGACGACGCAGCGCATCATCGAAGCGCAGCACCTCGGAGGCAGAAAGGCCGCCCGAGCCTACCCCGTTGCAGGTCCGTATTCTCCCGCGCCAACGAGCATGCGAGAACACTTCATCGTGCTGGTAACAAAACTGCTCGACGAGCCTGAATCCGCCGTGGATCACTTCGTCGATGAGCTCGGGGAAAATGCCTGCCGAGTTGGCCCTGGTCCATGATGGATTGAACTGCAGAATCAGATCCTCCGTTTCGCGGGCCACCGGCGAATGCACTGCCAGGTAAGAATAGTGCGCGATAGCCAGTACCCCACCCGGGCGAAGGACACGCTGCGTTTCCACCATCACCGCATCCCTGTCGAACCAATGCCAGCACTGGCCGGCCGTTACAAGGTCAAAGGAACTCGCCTCCAGGCCGGTATGCTCTGCGCTGGCAACCCGGAAGTGCACCTCGTCCTCCAGGTTCCGGTCCTTCGAAACGCGCTTCGCGGTAGCTACTTGCTCCGCAGAGATGTCGATGCCCACGACGGAGCTCCCCCGCGCGGCAAGTTCTAAGGCCATCGTCCCCGGACCCGTGGCAAGATCGAGCGACCGAGACCCGCTAATACGGGTAATGGCGTCGAGGCGCTCATAGAAAGACGCGGGAAATCCAGGGCGATATTTCGCGTAGTCCTCGCTGTGTCTTCCGAAATCTATGTCGCTCATGATATCAACGCTCTGAAAAAGATGTGCAAGCTTGCCCGCGTGTCATCCCGAACGAACGTGAGGGATCCCCGTCGGTAAAACCGGGCTTACATGGAATCGCTGGGGATCCCTCCTCCCTGCAGTCGTCGGGATGACACGGCTTTTGCACAAGCATTTCCCAGAACGGGTATGAGTCGCTAAGTACGGTCACACAGAAAGTCGGGGTTTGGCGTTGCGTGAAGCGTAAAAGGGTGAGTGCCAGCAACTGTCGGTCATTTTGCACCGTGTGTGACCAGAAACATCGCTCGCCGGACCGTGCCTCTCGGAACCCCCTCAGGGTACTGGTGAAGGGGATTCCGAGAGGCCCTATGCCGCTGAGAATGACCTGTGCTAACATGTGTGTCGAGTGACCGAAAGATGCTGACACTTACGCGTTCATTCATAATGTCGAAGTTGCTCTGGGTGAGGCCTCCAGCTATAGAGACGGACCGTTGTTCAGGAG
>JBFGTT010000649.1:0-2360 GCA_041565995.1 Rhodothermales bacterium | reverse complement strand
TTGGATTCGAGGGTCAGGTTTTCGGCCAGGTAATGATCCACGGCGCCTGCCGGGAAGCGGTCGGCGAAGACCGGACTGCCGTGCACCCCGGCGCCGCGCACGTGGAAGCCGACGAGCGCGTTGTTTTCATCGAGCGCCGCGCGATAGGTTACCTGGTAGGCCGGGCGATAGGTGCCCTGGGTCATGTCGTCTTCGCGGGTATAGACCAACTGCACCGGGGCTTTCACCGCCTGCGAGATGAGCGCGGCCTCTACGCCGAAGTTGCCATAGAGGCGCCGCCCGAAGCCGCCGCCCATGCGCGTCATCTCGATGGAGATGCGCGCCTCCGGCAGGCCGAGCACGCTCGCGACGGTCTTGCGCAGGTATTCCGGGGTTTGTATGGGGCCTATGAGGTCGGCGCGATCCTCCTTCACGTCGGCGAAGAAGTTCATCGGCTCCATGGTGTTGTGGGCCAGGAAGGGGGCGCTGTAGGTGCGCTCGATGACCCGGGCGGCCTGGCTGAAGGCGGCTTCCGGGTCGCCGTCTTTGCGCGCCGTCTCGGCCCGGCCTTCCCGGAGTAACTGCGCCAGGCCGAGCGTGTGATCGGCGCTGCTTTCGAGCGGGGTGTCGGTCTCCCATTCGAGCACCAGGGCTTTCTTGGCCTTCATCACCTCCCAGGTCGTGGTGCCCAGGACGACCACGAGTTCCGGGAAGGCATTGACGTCGGACCACTGCCGGTCGAAGCCCTTCGGGGCCGCGTTGATCGTGATGACGTCCCGGATGCCGGGCAGGGCCTTCGCCGCCGTGGCATCGACCGACTTGAGCTTCATGCCGAAGGCGGGGGGGTGTTCGATCATCGCGATGAGCATGCCGTCCCGGTAGAAATCCATGCCGAAGAGCGGCTCGCCGCGCACAATCTTGGGCGCGTCTACGTTTTTCCGCGCCGTCCCGATGATCTTGAAGTCTTTCGGATCTTTTAAGGGGACGTCTTCCGGGATGGCGACGGAGGCGGCCTCCGAGGCGACCTCGCCGTAGCCGAGGGTTTGCCCGCTCGCCGCGTGCGTGATGACGCCGGCGTCGGTGGTCAACTCGCCTACCGGGACGCCCAGGCGGTTGGCGGCGGCTTCGAGGAGCATGCGCCGCGCCGTAGCGCCGGCCATCCGCAGCGACTGCCACCCCTGGCGAATAGACTGGCTGCCCCCGGCCAGCTGGCGCGTAAAGTGCTGCGTGTCGAGGCCCGCCTGTTCGACGATCACGTCCTTCCAATCCACGTCCAGTTCCTCGGCGACGATCATGGGCATGGACGTCTTGACGTTCTGTCCGATTTCGGGATTGGGCGACATGATGGTCACCAGCCCGTTCTCTCCGATCTTGAGGTAGGCATTGATGCCGTACCACGCCTCGGGCATGCTTTTGAGGGCCGGGGGCGCCGCGGCAGGCTTGCAGCCGGCCAACCAGTTGAAGCCCAGCATCATGCCGCCGCCGGCCAGCGCCGAAGCTTTTAAGAAGGATCTTCTGCTGTAGGTCGTCTTAGTGGAAGCCACGGTTCTTTGTGTCAGGATGAAGAGGGAAGCGCCGGGAGCGGGCGCAGGGTTAGCCGATCTGCGCCGCCGTCTTGATGGCAGCGCGGACGCGGAGGTAGGTGCCGCACCGGCAGATGTTGCCCTGCATGGCCCGCTCAATTTCTTCGTCGCTGGGGCGGGCGTTTTTCGCCAGCAAAGCCGCCGCGTTCATGATCTGGCCGGCCTGGCAAAAGCCGCATTGCGGCACGTCGTGTTCTATCCAGGCTGCTTGCAGCGGATGCGTGCCGTCGGGCGAGAGGCCTTCGATGGTGGTGATGGCCCGGTCTCCGACGCTTGAGACCGGCAACACGCAGGCCCGCACGGCGACGCCGTCCAGGAGGACCGTGCAAGCGCCGCACTGGGCGATGCCGCAGCCGTACTTGGTGCCTACCAGGCGCATGTGATCGCGCAAGACCCACAGCATGGGGGTATCCGGCGCAACATCAACCTGATGTTGTTTTCCGTTGACGGTGAGATTGAAAATCGGCATAACCAGACGGGTCGGGAGGAGGGTGGACGTTCGGGCGGGGTGGCAGCGCGTAGCGACCATCCATAAGGTACCTCATTTTCTGGAAAAAAAAAGGGAAGATTCGGTGGGTAGGGATGGTGGGTGCCGAGGCCCGGACCGGGCACAGGCGCTACGTCGGTACGGCGCCGCGCCCTTGCTTCGTCCGTCGCCGGCTGTATGGACGAGGAAAAGGCACCCTGCGGCTCAGCAACGTCGTCCATACCATAACAATTCATCCGGATTTGGTAGGACCCCGCGCAGGACCTCTTGGGCACCTACGACGAGGAGGCGGGCTGACTTTGGCTCCCCGG
>JBFGTT010000648.1:0-2362 GCA_041565995.1 Rhodothermales bacterium | reverse complement strand
TCAAGCACGTCGTCGTGTGCCTGCTCGCGCGCGGCCACGTGTTGCTCGTGGGCGTTCCGGGCCTGGCCAAGACGCTGCTCATCCGCACGCTCTCGCAGGCCCTCGAACTGCGCTTCAGCCGCATCCAGTTCACGCCGGACCTGATGCCCAGCGACATCACCGGCACCGAGATCATCGAGGAAGATCAGACCACCGGCAAGCGCTCGTTCAAGTTCGTGCGCGGCCCCGTCTTCGCCAACGTGGTGCTGGCCGACGAGATCAACCGCACCCCGCCCAAGACGCAGGCGGCGCTCCTGGAGGCCATGCAGGAACACCACGTCACCGCCGCCGGCCAGACCCTGCTGCTCGACGAACCGTTCTTCGTGCTCGCCACGCAAAACCCCATCGAACAGGAAGGCACCTACCCCCTGCCCGAAGCCCAACTCGACCGCTTCATGCTCAACCTCTGGCTCGACTACCCGTCGTTCGACCAGGAGGTGGAGGTCGTCCGTAGCACCACCTCCGCCCGCCACGCCGAGGTGCAAACCGCCATGACGGGCCGCGAACTGCTGGCCTTCCAGGACTTCATCCGCCAGATCCCCGTGGCCGACAACGTCATCGAGTACGCCGTCTCGCTCGTCTCGAAAACCCGCCCCGGACGCGAGGCCGCGCCCGACTTCGTCGACAACTACATCAACTACGGCGCCGGCCCGCGCGCCTCGCAATACCTGATCCTCGGCGCCAAGGCCCTCGCCGCACTCGACGGACGCCTGACCCCGCTCATCGAAGACGTGCGGCAGATGGCCATCCCCGTGCTGCGCCACCGCATCGTGCCCAACTTCAACGCCGAGGCCGACGGCGTCAACGTGGTGGAGCTGATCTCCCGCCTGCTCGACGACGCCAGGACGTGAGGGCGGACGGGCAGCCCCAAACGCGCTGATGCGCGCTCAGAAGACGAATGGCCCGCGCGACGGCTTGCATAGCGCTGCTGCTTCTGGGTGCATCGGCCCTGGGGCAGGCCGGTTGCGCCGCCGACGCGCACCGCACCGACGCCCCGCGCCCCGCCGACATCCCCCTGCCGCCCGCCGTTCCCGCGCTCGACCTGGCCCTCCTCGAACGGACGACGGAGCGGCTCCTCAACGAGGCCCGGCAGGCGCATCGCCGGAAGGCCCTCGCCGGCGTCGAAGCGCTGGCAGCCCTGGCCCGGCGGCACAGCGCCGACATGGCCGCCCGCGACTTCTTCGACCACGTCAACCTGCGCGGGCTACGCCCGAAGGACCGCGCCCGCGCCGCCGGCCTCCGCTGCAACCCCGGCGAAAATCTATACCAGACCTACCAGTACGCCTCCTACCAGACCGTCTACGACGGCACACGCGTCGAGGCACACTGCGCCTGGAAGACGGAACGGCAAATCGCCGAAGACGCGGTGGCGGCCTGGCTGGAGAGTCCTGCGCACCGGGCCACCCTGCTCAATCCCGCCTTTACCGCGCACGGCGTGGGCGCGTCGCGCGCCCCCGGCCTCATGGTCTACCTGACGCAAAACCTTTGCTGAAGGCCGGCGACAGCGTTGCCGCAAGCGGAGCCTTTTGCCCCACGTGCCGTACACCTCACCTGCCGCCACGCACCCCGCCCCCCGGTTTTTCGTCCACACCCCGGATCAAGTCCGGGGCAGGCTTTCCATACGTCCTCGCCATCCCTTCCCTCCGGCCATGAAACTCCTCGCTCGTCTCTTCGCACTCTTCCTGATCGTGCCCGTGGTGGAGCTGGCCTTGCTGGTGCAGGTAGACAAACTGATCGGGTTCTGGCCTACCATCGGCCTGATCGTCTTGACGGGCCTGCTGGGCGGCTTCCTGGCGCGGCGCGAGGGCCTCTCGGTCTGGCGCCGGCTCAACGACCGCCTGGCCGAAGGCGACCTGCCGGGCAAAGAACTGCTCGACGGCGTCATCATCCTGGTGGCCGGCGCGCTGCTCGTCACGCCGGGCGTCCTCACCGACGTGGTGGGCCTGCTGGGCCTGCTGCCGCCCACGCGCGCGCTCATCCGCAAAGTTGCCCTGAAACGCATCGAGCGGGCCATGCAGCGCGGCGCCCTCTCGATGAACGTCTTCGACGGCTGGGCCGAGCATCCCTTCTACGCCAACGACGGCAAAGAGGCCGCGCGCTGGCAGGGCCTGCCCCACGACCTGCCCCACCACGCCGAAGCGCGCGGACAGGCCGGCAGCGACCATCCGTAGCTACGCCTCGGCGCGCTCCCGCTCTACGTTGATCAAATAATCCTCGATGCTGCCGACGAGCACCTTCGTCTCGTCGTCCACCTGCACGGTCTCGATGTCGCCGGCGCGAACCATCTTTTTGACGCGGCGTCGGTCGATCATCTTGAGGATGC
>JBFGTT010000647.1:0-2364 GCA_041565995.1 Rhodothermales bacterium | reverse complement strand
TAAGCCGTTACCAACACGGCAGGAGCCTCAGTTCCCCTCGGTATGCCCCACAGCACATGAATCGGTTTACCGGCATCATCCTGTTGCAGAACCAGGACGCACGGTCCTTTCGGGTAGGCGGGATAGGATAGTCTTCAACGACCACCGCGTCAGCGATGACAGCGATCACATCCTGAACCAGAATGTCATCGTTGGCGAGTTCGTCGTACCCATGCGCCGAGATGCGTACTTCGCTCTCTCGAACCAACTGGAGAACGCGCTGAAAGGTTCGGCTCATGAGCCCGCTCACATGTTGCGCCGGTACTGCCCGCCGACTTCGAAGAGTGCGTGCGTGATCTGGCCGAGCGAGCACACCTTGACCGTCTCCATCAGTTCGGCGAAGAGGTTGCCCTCCTGCCGGGCGGCGTCTTGCAGGCGTTCGAGCGCCGCCCCGGCGCGGTCGGCGTGGCGCTGCTGGAAGGCGCGCAGGTTGGCGAGCTGGTGCTGCTTCTCCTCCTCCGACGACCGCATCAACTCCACCGGCTGCGCCGCCGCCGCCTCCTGCCCGTTTTTCGACAGGAACGTGTTGACGCCCACGATAGGCAGTTCGCCGGAGTGCTTCTGCTGCTCGTAGAAGAGGCTCTCCTCCTGGATCTTGCCTCGCTGGTACATGGTCTCCATCGCGCCGAGCACGCCGCCCCGGTCGTTGATCCGCTCGAACTCTTGCAGGACGGCCTCTTCGACCAGGTCGGTCAGTTCTTCGACGACGTAGCTGCCCTGGAGCGGGTTTTCGTTTTTGGCCAGGCCCAGTTCGCGGTTGATGATGAGCTGGATGGCGATGGCGCGGCGGACGCTCTCCTCGGTGGGCGTGGTGATGGCTTCGTCGTAGGCGTTGGTGTGCAACGAGTTGCAGTTGTCGTAGATGGCGTAGAGGGCCTGGAGCGTCGTGCGGATGTCGTTGAACTGGATTTCCTGGGCGTGCAGCGAGCGCCCGGAGGTCTGGATGTGATACTTGAGTTTCTGGCTGCGCTCGGAGGCGCCGTAGCGCTCGCGCAGGGCCACGGCCCAGATGCGCCGCGCCACGCGCCCGATGACGCTGTATTCGGGGTCCATCCCGTTGGAGAAGAAAAACGACAGGTTGTGCGCGAAGTCGTCCACCGACATGCCCCGGCTCAGGTAGTATTCGACGAACGTGAAGCCGTTGGCGAGCGTGAAGGCCAGTTGCGAGATGGGGTTGGCGCCCGCCTCGGCGATGTGGTAGCCCGAGATCGAGACCGAGTAGAAGTTGCGCACGCGGTGATCGACGAAATACTGCTGGATGTCGCCCATCATCCGCAGGGCGAACTCGGTCGAGAAGATGCAGGTGTTCTGGGCCTGGTCCTCCTTGAGGATGTCTGCCTGCACGGTGCCGCGCACCACGGCGAGCGCCCTGGCGCGGAGGGCCTCGTATTCGTCCGACTCCAGGAGGCCCCAGGCCACCAGGTCCGCGCCGGTGCAGCCGAGCAGGCCCAGGCCGCTGCCGTCGTGCGTCGGCGGCAGGGCGTCTTCGCGTCCTTGCGGGCCGAAGGGTGTGTAGCCGGGCCGGCGCGCGGCGAGGCGTTCGGCGATCCCGGCTTCGGCCTCGGCCCAGCGTCCTTCCTGCCGCAGGAACGCCTCCACCTGCTGGTCGATGGCGGTGTTGAGGAACATCGCCAGGATCATCGGCGCCGGGCCGTTGATGGTCATCGAGACGGACGTCTTCGGGTCGGTCAGGTCGAAGCCGCTGTAGAGCTTCTTCATGTCGTCGAGCGTGCAGATCGAGACGCCCGAGTTGCCCACTTTGCCGTAGATGTCGGGCCGTTCGTGGGGGTCGAAGCCGTAGAGCGTGACCGAGTCGAAGGCGGTCGAGAGGCGGCGGGCGGGCATGCTTTCGGAGACCAGGTGGAAGCGCCGGTTGGTGCGTTCGGGGCTGCCCTCGCCGGCGAACATGCGCGTGGGATCCTCCTCGCCGGTGCGTTTGAAGGGGAAGACGCCGGCGGTGAAGGGGAAGAAGCCCGGCGCGTTCTCTAGCAGCGCGAAGCGCAGGCGCTCGCCCGGATCCTCGGTCCGGGGGATCGCCACGCGCGGCACCGGGGTGCCCGAGAGCGACGTTTCGAAGAGCGGCACGGTGATCGCGCGGCCCCGGACGGCGTAGGTGAACGTCTCCTGCCGGTAGCGCGCGGCCAGCGCGTCCCAGTTTTCGAGGATGTTTTTGGAGCGGGCGTCGAGGCGGTCCCACCAGTGCGCGGCCATCGCGTCGAGGCGGGCGGCGAGGTGCGCCTGGTCCTCCGGGCTCCAGCTCTCGACCTGCCGGCGCGCGCCGACGGCCTGCCCCCACTTGCGGGCGATCTCGACCTGCTGCTCGGC
>JBFGTT010000646.1:0-2371 GCA_041565995.1 Rhodothermales bacterium | reverse complement strand
CTTGTCCGGCCTCTACCTCCATATTCCCTTCTGCGCGCAGCGGTGCGTCTACTGCGACTTTTATTTCGTGACGACGCAAAAGTCGCACACGTCGTTCGTGGAGGCCCTCTGCGCCGAAATCGCGCACTACGCCGAGGACTACGACGACGAACCCGTCGAGACGATCTACTTCGGCGGCGGCACCCCCTCGCTGCTGCACCTCGACGACATCGCGCGCATCCTGGAGACCCTCCACGCCCGCTTCGACACCCGCGCCGTGCGCGAAGTGACCCTCGAAATGAACCCCGACGACGCCGACCTTGACTACCTGCGCGGCCTCCGCACCCTCGGCGTCGACCGGCTCAGCATCGGCATCCAGTCGTTTTTTGCCGAGGACCTTGCCTTCATGAACCGCAGCCACGACGTGGCGCAGGCCGAGGCCGTCGTGCCGCTGGCCCGGCTGGCCGGCTTCGAGAACCTCTCGGTCGACCTGATCTTCGGCCTGCCCGACCAGCCCGCCGAGTACTGGGCCGCCAACCTCGAAAAGATCACGGCGTTGGAGGTGCCGCACCTCTCCACCTACGCCCTGACCATCGAGGAGCGCACGCCGCTCTACCGGCAGGTCGAACGCGGCCAGGTGACCCCCGCCGACGACGAGACGACGGCCCACCGCTACCAGTTCACGATGGACTACCTGCGCGCGCGCGGCTACGAGCACTACGAGATCTCCAGCTTCGCGCTGCCGGGCCGCCGCGCCACGCACAACCAGCGCTACTGGAACCACGCCAACTACCTCGGCTTCGGACCCTCGGCGCACTCGTTCTGGTGGAAGAGCCTGCCCTCGCCCGTGGCCGTCCGCTGGGCCAACGTGCGCAACCTGCGGCGCTACGAAGCCCTCGTGCGCCAGCGCCACGCCCCCCTCGAATCCCGCGAACAACTCTCCTACGACATGCTGGCCGACGAATACATCCTGCTGCGCCTGCGCACCGCCGACGGCCTCGACCTCGACGTGCTGGAGGCCCGCTACGGCGCCGACCTGCTCTTCGAGAAGGTGGACGAGCTGGCCTCGCTGGAGGCCGAGGGCTACATCGAGCCGATCCGCAACAGCCGCATCCGCCTGACCGACCGGGGCAAGCTGCTCTGCGACGCCGTCACCTCGAAACTACTGCTCGAAGGGTAAGCCATGAACCGCCTCCTGCTGCCTCTTCTCCTGCTGCTCCTGCCGGCCGCCGCCTGCCAGGCCCCGCGCGGCGGGCTGTCCTGGACCGGCGCCAACGCCCCGGAGAGCCAACCCCCGCCGCCGCGCACCCCCGCGCCGAAGGCTCCGGCGCTCGACCTGCTCGACCGCACCCCCCGGCCCGACCCCGCCTCGCTGCCGCCCATGCTGACGGGACGCAACAAGCCCAACGGCCCGGCCATGCGCTTCCGGCAGGCCGTCCCGCCTGAGACGCCGGCCTTCGTGCCGCGCACGCTCGACGGGCTGGACCTTTTCATCGCCGACGCACTAGAGGAGGGGTGGCTGGCGTTCTACAAGGGCCGCTGCGGCTCGCTCGGCGCCGTGTGCGCCTACCGCGCCGTGCTCCTGGCCGACGACGGCACGCAGCGCTGGAACCTCGACCTCAACCGCTTCCTGCAAGGCACGCGCTACGTCGAGATCCAGGACGTGCGCTACCACGCCGGCAGGCTCTACTTCAACGAGGCCTGCGCCACGTACGCGGGCGAGGTGCAGGGGCAATGCTCGTGGCTGGTCTGCCTCGACCCGGACGCCGAGGAAGTCGCCTGGCGCACGCCGCCGCTGACCTCGAACAACATCTTCATCCTCCACGACGGAGCCGTCCTGGCCGGCTACGGGTTCACCGCCGAGCCCGACGCGCTCTACCGGATCGACGCGCGCACCGGTAAGATCACCGCCCGCGCCGACCTCGACAGCGCCCCGCAATACCTCGAAGTGCTCGACGGACGGCTCTTCGTGGTCACCTACCAGAGCCTCTACACCTTCGCGCTCTGAGGATGTTGGGGGGCTATAAACGTCTCAACGAGGCATCCTTACGTTTCACGTAGTACGTTTTACCGCCAGCCACCCGCTATTTCATTGACCACCGCTATAAAGTGTTCTAGTTCTTCAAACGCGAACACGCCAACACGCAACCACCCAAACACGCCCACCCCATGCGCCTGCTCTTGCTGGCCTGCCTGCCGCTCCTGCTCGCCGCGTGCGGGACCGACAAGCCGCCGCCCGTGCTGACCGACATCCCGTTCACCGCCCAGGGCACGCTCGACTTCGTCGGGCCTGACGGCGCCCTCCTGCGCACCATCGACGTCGAGTTCGCCGAGACCGACTCGGCGCGGCAGCGCGGCCTGATGAACCGCCGCCAGCTTACGCTCAGCCAGG
>JBFGTT010000645.1:0-2372 GCA_041565995.1 Rhodothermales bacterium | reverse complement strand
GAGCACCTTGCCCAGCCGCGCCAGCGTCTGCGCCACGACCGACGTGCCGAGGATGACCAGGTGCGGCCTCGGCAGCACCGGCTCGATGTAGATGTCGAGCGTGCCGCCGCTGTGACAGGTCATGGTATGTTCCACAATGCCCTCCTCCGAGGCTTCGCCCGACGGAGTGACGCGCACGAGCCGGGGCTTGCCGTCGGCCAGCGCCTTTCTGGCTTCGCGGATGATGACGGGCTGCGTGCAGCCGCCGCCGATCCACCCGTAGAGGCTGCCGTCGGCCAGGATGATGGCCTTGTCGCCGGGCTTGCCGGAGATGGGCGGCTCGTGCCGCACCACCACCGCCAGCGCAAACGCCCGGCCCTGCGCGCTCAAGGCGCCGGCTTTCTGAAAGAAAACGTCGAACATCTCGTGCGGGTGGAAAGGTGCATAGAACGCGGATGCTACGGATTTACGCGGATTCGCTGGTGAAGACCTTTCTCCTGAATTCGGGCTTTTTGCCGAAGTTGAGCAAACCCGAGCGTATTGTAGACGCGATAATACGCCTTCAAGATCTTGCGCGTAAGGTCCCGATGTAGCAGATCCATAACAATCCGCGGGCATCCGCCCGATCCGCGTCATCCGCGTTCCATTACCCCGCCACGCCCTTGTCCTTCAAAATGGCCCACACCTTCGGCGGCGTAATCGGGATCTCGATGTGGCGGACGCCCAGGTGCGAGAGCGCATCGACGACGGCGTTGACGATGGCCGGCGGCGCCCCGACGGTGGCCGACTCGCCGACGCCCTTGGCGCCCAGCGGATGGTGCGGCGAGGGCGTGATGGTCTTGCCCGTCTCCCAGTGCGGCGTCTCGACGGCGGTGGGCAGCAGGTAGTCCATGAACGAGCCAGTGAGGATGTTGCCGTCGTCGTCGTAAACCAGCTCTTCGTAGAGCGCCGGCGCCAGGCCCATCGTCAGGCCGCCGTGGATCTGGCCCTCGACGATCATCGGGTTGATGATGTTGCCGCAGTCGTCGACGGCCACGAAGCGGCGGACGTGCACCTCGCCGGTGCCCTTGTCGATGTCTACGACGCAGATGTAGGAGCCGAAGGGGAAGGTCAGGTTGGGCGGGTCGTAGTAGTGGACGGCCTCCAGCCCGGCCTCCATGCCCTGGGGATGGTTGGTGTAGGCGGCAAAGGCGCAATCCTGGATGGTCTTGCCCCGGTCCGGCACGCCCTTGATGAAGAACCGACCCGGCTCCCAGTCGAGGTCTTCTTCGCTGACTTCGAGCAGGTGGGCGGCGATCTTGCGGGCCTTATCGCGCACCTTGGCGGCGGCGCGGGTGGCGGCGGCGCCGGCGGTAGGCGTCGAGCGGCTGGCGTACGTGCCCAGGCCGTAGGGCGCCGTATCGGTGTCGCCCTCTTCCACCTGCACGTGCAACGCCGGGATGCCCAGCTCCTCGGCGATGATCTGCGCGTAGGTGGTCTCGTGGCCCTGCCCCTGGCTCTTGGTGCCGAAGCGCGCGATGGCCTTGCCGGTGGGGTGGACGCGCAACTCGCAACTGTCGAACATCTTGAGGCCCAGGATGTCGAAATGCTTCGACGGCCCGGCGCCGACGATCTCGGTGAAGCTGGAGATGCCGATGCCCATCAGTTCGCCGCGTGCGCGCTTCTCGGCCTGCTCGCGCCGCAGGTCGTCGTAGCCGATCTTGTCCATCGCCAGTTGCAGCGCCGCGTGGTAGTCGCCGCTGTCGTACTCCCATCCCAGTACCGACTGGTAGGGGAAAGCGTCGGGCGGGATGAAATTCTTCATCCGCAGCGCCGCCGGGTCCATGCCGAGGCGCTGCGCCAGCACGTCCACCATGCGCTCGATGGCGTGGACGGCCTCGGTGACGCGGAACGAGCAGCGGTAGGCGATGCCGCCGGGCGGCTTGTTGGTGTAGGCGGCGTCTACCTCGGCGAAGGCAGCCTGGAGATCGTACGAGCCTGTGCAGATCGAGAAGAGGCCGGCGGGAAACTTCGACGGGTTGGCGGCGGCGTCGGCGTAGCCGTGGTCGGCGATGGTCTTGATGCGCAGCGCCTTCATCGTCCCGTCGGCGTCGGCGGCCAGCTCGGCGTGGATGTGGTAGTCGCGGGCGAACGAGTCGGCCTGGAGGTTTTCCATCCGGTCCTCGATCCACTTGACGGGCTTGCCGATGACGACCGAGGCGGCCACGGCGATGACGTAGCCCGGATAGACGGGCACCTTGCCGCCGAAGCCTCCGCCGATGTCGGGCGAGATGACGCGGATCTTCTCCTCGGACAGCCCCACGTGCCCGGCCACCAGGGCAAAGACCGTGCGGACGGCGTGCGGGGCCTGCGTGGTCATGTAGACCGTTAGCTTGCCCTCGACGGGGTCGAAG
>JBFGTT010000644.1:0-2374 GCA_041565995.1 Rhodothermales bacterium | reverse complement strand
GAAGAGGCCGCCGCCGAAGCCGTAGCGGCCGCGGTTGAGCAGAAACGAGGGCAGCAGCACGTCGCCGCCGGCAAAGATGCGGTGGCGGCCCAGGCGCAGCGTCTCGCCGTACAACGCCTGCCGCTGCGCCTCGCCGAGGGCATCGAGGCCGTCGTTGAGGGCCGGCTGGAGGCGTTCCCGGTAGAAATCCCACTGGCCGGGAAAGTTAGGGCTGAAGGAGCCGTTGAAGCCGACCATGACGATGGGCGCGCGCCCGGCGGGCAGGTGCAGCAGGTGCGCCGGGTTGTAGAAAAGGACCGACTGGGCGCTCGGAAAGGCGGCTGCGGCGTTGCCCATCGCCAGCACATGGGGCGACTGCACGAAGGCCCTTGCGCTGTGTGCGCGCTGCTGGGCGGTGGCGTCTATGGAGGCGAAAAGGGTGAGGAGCAGGCTGCACAAAACGCAGCAAAAGCACGCAATACGGCACATACTGCACAGTGGGGGATATGCAGTGGACGGTGGGGGGTAGCGGCAAAAGCCGCCGGAAGATAGGGTTTTGGGCCTACGGTGTTAAGCCGCATCGATGATTTTTGCCTACTTGTAACAGATAAGCGCGCGCTTCAATAGGAGCGTGTTTGCGGGTTTGGGGGTATGGGCGTGTGGGGGTCTGGGAGAAGAATCCTCTCTCCTACCCTCCCGCAGGTCTCTTGAAGCGGCGCTAAACCTGCCGGGCGCTGGCGCGTATGTTGTTTTTCGTGTTTCCTCCCCTTCCAGCCTCCCCTCCGGCCATGCCTCGTCTCTTCGCCTTGCTGCTCGTGCTGGGGGTCCTCCTGGTAGCTCGCGACGCGCGGGCGCAGCAGGACCCGTCGTCCTCCATCGCCGAAGCGTACCGCAGCGCCGCCGACCGGATCATCGACGCGGCCCTGGCCGACAGCGCCGCTTTCGCCCGCCTGGCCTACCTGGCCGACACCTTTGGCGCGCGCTTCAGCGGCACGCAAAACCTCGAAGACGCCATCGACTGGATCCTGGCCGAGATGCAGCGCGACGGCCTCGAGAACGTGCACGGCGAGGAGGTGATGGTCCCGCGCTGGGTGCGGGGCCGCGAGTCGCTGACGCTGCTCGAACCCCGCGTGCAAGAGATGGCGGTGTTGGGCCTCGGCGGCAGCGTCGGCACGCCGGAGGAGGGCCTCACGGCTGACGTGCTGGTGGTTCGTTCGTTCGACGAGTTGGCCGCGCGCCGGGACGAAGCCGCCGGCAAGATCGTGCTCTTCAACGCGGCCTTCACCAACTACGGGCAGACCGTCATGTACCGCGTCGTCGGCGCCAACCGTGCCGCCGAGGTCGGCGCCGTGGCGAGCCTGATCCGCTCGGTCGGCCCGGCGTCGCTCTACACGCCGCACACCGGCTCGATGCGCTACGAGGAGGGCGTCCGTCGCATCCCGCACGCCGCCGTGACGGTGGAGGACGCCCTGATGATGCAGCGGATGCAGGACCGCGGCCAGCGCGTCCGCCTGCGGCTGGCGATGGCGGCGCAGACGCTGCCCGACGTGCCCTCGCGCAACGTCGTCGCCGAGGTCACCGGCAGCGAGCACCCCGAGGAGGTCGTCGTCGTGGGCGGCCACATTGATTCGTGGGACGTGGGGCAGGGGGCGATGGACGACGGCGGCGGCTCGGTGGCGTCCTGGGAGGCCGTCCGCCTGCTCAAGGCCCTCGGCCTGCGCCCCCGCCGCACCGTGCGCGTGGTGCTCTGGACCAACGAGGAGAACGGCCTGCGCGGCGCCCTGGCCTACCGCGACGCCCACCGTCACGAGCTCGACGACCACGTGCTGGCCATCGAGTCGGACGCCGGCGTCTTCAAGCCCAGCGGCTTCGGCTTCAGCGGCTCGCCCGACGCCTACGCCCTCGTGCAGGAGGTGGGCCGGTTGCTCGAGCGCATCGAGGCCGGCGCCGTCACGCGCGGCGGCGGCGGCGCGGACATCGGCCCGCTCATGCGCGAGGGCGTGCCCGGCATGGGCCTCTCCGTCGATGGATCTAAGTATTTCTGGTACCACCACACCCCCGCCGACACCATCGACAAGCTCGACGCGCACGCGTTCAACCTGTGCGTGGCCACGCTGGCGGTGATGGCCTACGTGGTGGCCGACCTGCCGGAGCGCCTGCCCCGCGCCGCCGAGGCCAGTTCGAACTGAGGGGGCTGTTAATTTTTTGTGACCAGCTCGCGCTATGTTTTATGACGATGCTCGTCCGCACCGCGAGGGGAAACTTTTGGGCGGATAGGCCATTGGGGGAGCAGTGCACGTCCCTCCTTCCAGGCATCTGCAAGCTCCCATGAAGTCGAAGAGCAAACCCATCCTCCTCTTTGCGCCCGTCTTGTTGCTGATCGTGGCGGGCCTCG
>JBFGTT010000643.1:0-2388 GCA_041565995.1 Rhodothermales bacterium | reverse complement strand
GAAGGTGCGCTCGACGTGCTGCGGCGGGCCGTGGGCGACGTAGACCGCCGCGCGGTCCGTGCGCAGCCCGTCCGGGGCCGCCGAGCGCCCGGTGCGGAAGGCGAAGGCAGCGTGATCGACGCGGCGGTAGTACTCGGCCATCAGCTCGTTGAAGGGCGTCTCGGGCGTCGGGTCGCGCTGTTTCCAGTAGGCCCGGATCTGCGCCTCTTCGGCCTTGCGTCCTCCCCTGCGCAGGGCCTTCACGGTCTGCCGGTCTTCGACGAAGGCGAGGTTGCGGATCGCCACGTCGGGCGCGTAGAGCGAGTAGGGCATGTTGCGCCAGTGCGTGCCGAAGCGAAAGGTGCCGGCGGCTTCGGCGGCCCCGGCCACGAGCACGACCTCCAGCAGATAGGCGCCGTCGGCCAGCATCGCGCCGTGGAGATCGACGGGCGCGAGGTAGGCGGCAGCTTCGGAGGGCGGCACCAGGGGCCAGCGCAGCGTGCCTTCGACCAGGCGGGCCTCCTGCGCGCTGCCGACGGGCATCCACGCGGCGGCGTCCACCGTGCCTTCGGCCACCACCGGCCCGCTATCGGCCTCCGGGGTGTCGAGGCGGCGGAGGCGGTAGCGAAGCGTCGGCGCGGCGGCACCCTGCGGCAGCGTGACGGGCAGCACCGCCAGCGCGTCCTGCCCGAAAGCCACGTCGCCGCCGAGGTTGAGCAGGTCGAGCCGGACGTCCGCCGCGCCGGCGTGGATCGCGCGGACCAGCAGCGGCCCGCCCACCTGCAACGCGCCGAAATCCGGCACGAGGGCCGGGCGCGGCTCCGAGGCGCCGTCGCGCTCGGACTGGTCGTCCTGGAGGCGGAGGCGGTAGGTGTAGACCCCCGGCGGCAGGTCGAAGCGGACCATCCCCTGCAGATCGACCGTGTCCGCCTGCGTGGCCTCGAACGTGGCGGCGTAGTGCGCCTGCTGCCACGACTGCTCGGCCACGAGCGCTTTGCCGCGAAAGACCTGGACCGTCACGCTGGGTTCGGCCATGAAGGCGCGGCCCGGCGCCTCCTGCCGGTTGCGCACGAAGACGAGCATCCGGTTGGGGATGCGAAAGGCGACGGCCAGCGTCGCCTCGTCGCCCGCCGGCAACGCGAGGGCCTCGTGGTAGGCGCGCCCCTGGCTGTAGCGCATCGCCAACTCCTCGTAGCTTTGAGCCCGCCCCGCCGCCGGCGCGGCCAGCAACAAGAGCAGGCACAGGGGCAGCGCACGCATCATGGGCCGGGGAGTTGGAGGCCGGGAGCGAAGAACGGGGTGAAGAGAGACGGCGCGCCGCCGGTGCGTCAGCGCTTCTTGCGGGGATGGGCGTACTCGCGCAGGAAATCGACCAGCAGGCGCACGCCGAAGCCGGTGCCGCCTTTGGGCCGGTAGGGCTTCTCCTCGTCTAGGAAAGCCGGCCCGGCGATGTCGAGGTGGACCCACGGATAATCGACGAAGCGTTCGAGGAACTTGGCGGCGGTGATGGTGCCGGCTTCGCGCCCGCCGATGTTTTTGAGGTCGGCCACGTCGCTTTCGAGCAGCCTGGCGTAGTGCTCGTGCATGGGCATCGGGTGGACGAGTTCCCCGGTGCGCTGCCCGGCGGCTTCGAAGGCGGCCAGGCGCTCCGGGGCGCCGTTGCGGTCGTTGGTCATCACGGCGGCCACCTCCGAGCCGAGGGCCACCACCTGCGCGCCGGTCAGCGTGGCCAGGTCGATGACCAGTTCGGGGCGGTAGGTCCGGGCGTAGGAGAGCGCGTCGGCCAGGATCATGCGGCCCTCGGCGTCGGTGTTGAGCACCTCGACGGTCAGGCCGGCGTGCATGCGGACGACGTCGCCCGGCACGTAGGCGTTTTCGCCGGGGCGGTTGTCGGTGGCCGGGATCAGGCCGACCACGTAGAGCGGCACCTCCAGGCGGGCCAGCGCTTCGAAGGCCCCGACGACCGCCGCCGCGCCCGCCATGTCCGACTTCATGCGATCCATCGAGTCCTTCGTCTCCTTGAGCGAGAGGCCGCCGGTGTCGAAGACGACGCCCTTGCCCACCAGCACCACGGGCTTGTCGTTGAGGGCCTGTTCCGGGTGCCACGTCAGCTCGATGAAGACCGGCGGCTCGGCGCTGCCCCGGTTGACGGCCAGCAGGCCGCCCATCTTCTCCTCCTCGATGAGTGCTTTGTCCCACACCGAGACCTCGAAGCCGTACTTCTTGCCCAGCTTCTCGACGCTTCGGGCCAGCAGCGTCGGCGTCTTTTCGTGGGGCGAGGTGTTGACCAGGTCGCGCGCGGTCATCGTCGCTTCGGCCACGAGGCGCCCGCGCTCGGCGCCCCGGCGGCCCGCCTTCTCGTCTTCGTCGGCGTGCAGCACGAGGCGTTCGGGGCCGGGATAGGCGGCG
>JBFGTT010000642.1:0-2395 GCA_041565995.1 Rhodothermales bacterium | reverse complement strand
CTGAGCGGGTGTTTCGGGAGATTGCCAGGGCCAGGCCGCAAAAGTTGTTCGTGGTGGCCGACGGCCCACGCCCGGATAGCCCCGACGACGTCGAGAAATGTGTGCGCACCCGGGCTGTAGTCGAGCAGGTGGACTGGGAGTGCGAGGTCTTGACGAACTATGCAGAAACGAATCTAGGTTGCGGCGTGCGACCCGCCTCAGGCATAGATTGGGTCTTCGAGCAATGTGAGGAAGCCATCATCCTGGAGGATGACTGCCTACCGCATCCTACCTTTTTTCGCTTCTGCGCCGAGTTGCTGGACCGGTATCGCCACGATGAACGGGTAATGATGATCAGCGGCGACAACTTTCAGTTCGGCCGCCAGTCGACGCCCTACTCCTACTACTACTCCCGGCACAATCACGTCTGGGGATGGGCCACCTGGCGCAGAGCCTGGCAGCATTTTGACATCGAAATGAAGCGCTGGCCTGAATTGCGGGATACAGGCTGGCTCCTGAACCTGTGGGGCGATGCCCTCGTTGCGGAGAAGTGGCGTGCCATTTTTGATAAAACCTACCCGGGGCTGGATGATATCTGGGACTATCAGTGGGCCTTTGCCTGGTGGTCGCAGCACGGCCTCGCCATCTTGCCCGAAGTGAACCTGATCTCCAACATCGGCTTTGGGCCGGACGCCTCTCATACCAAAAAAGAGGCCGCCTGGACCAATCTACCGGTCGAAGCCATGCGGTTCCCGCTTCGGCATCCGCCTTGCATGGTGCCCGATGTCGTAGCCGACCGCTTCACCAACGGGCAGGTCTTCAAGCAGCCGCCACGCTCGTTTTACCAGCGGCTGCGCCGCAGGCTTGCCGCGAGCGTCTGGTCCCCCTCGCGCAGGCAGGGCGCCGATAGGCTCAGCAAGGATACGTTCTCATGAACATACCCATCGGGCGCTGGGGCCGGCTGTTGTTGCAACCCGCCTTCCGAAAGCAGCAGCGCGAGTGGAACAGGCTGCGGCGGCTACCCCGATATACACCCACGCAGACTACGCTGCTGGGGCGGCCCATCCACCTCGTCGATCCCGTGTCTTTTCGGTCGATGTATCGTGACATCATCCGCAGGCAGATCTACCGCTTCGAAACCGATGTTGCCTCACCCTTCATCATCGACGGAGGGGCTAACGTCGGCATCAGCACCGTCTTCTTCAAACAGCTTTATCCCGACAGCCGAATCCTGGCCTTTGAACCGGACGCGACCGTCTTCCGCGCCCTGACGCACAACGTCGAAGCGTTCGGCTTTACCGGCGTGCAGTTGGTCCAAAAGGCGCTCTGGAAGGAGGAGACAACGCTCGATTTTGTGCCGGAGGGCGGCGATAGCGGCCGCCTCAAGCGGACGACCGACCATGGCGAGAGCATCCGGGTACTCACCGCAAGGCTACGCGACTTCCTGACCGAGCCGGTGCATTTCTTGAAGCTGGACATCGAGGGGGCCGAAGCTGAGGTCTTGCGTGATTGTGCGGACCACCTCGACCGGGTCGAGCGCCTGTTTGTGGAATACCACTCGTTTGCAGGAGAACCGCAGCGGCTCGACGAAATCCTCCGGATCCTCCGGGACGCAGGTTTCAGGTACGACCTGGAACGCATCGGCGTTTTATCCCCCCATCCCTTCGTGCGCACGGAAACGGTTGCCGGAATGGACGTGAATTTGAACATCTACGCCTTAAGACAGGCTCACCAGTGAAACCGGAACGCTCTGACCAGATCGTGCCCATGCAGCGTGCGCGACGAAGATGATGGCTACCAAACTGAAAGACGGCACAACGCCGTCCGTGGCAGTCGTCGTGCCGGTTTACCGAACGGCGTTCTCTGCCGAAGAAGAGCTTTCACGCCGGCACCTCGCCCGCTTTCTGGGGCACTACGATACGTTCCTCGTCGTGCCGGAGCGCCTGCCCGTGGACGCCGACGGCTGCTCCATCCAACGCTTCGACGACGACTTCTTTACCGGCACCGACACCTACAGCCGCCTGCTGCTCTCTCGCGCTTTTTACGAAGCCTTCGCAGCCTACGAATTTATCCTGATCTACCAGCTCGACTGCCTGGTCTTCTCCGATCAACTCGAAGCGTGGTGCGCAGCCGGGTACGACTACGTCGGCGCGCCCTGGTTTAAATCCCGGACCGACCCCACGCTGGGATTCTCCCGCGTAGGCAACGGGGGGCTGTCGCTACGCAGGGTGAGCAGCTTCCTGCGGCTCTTCGACGCGCGCCGCCCGCACGAAGCGCCCCTGGCGACGGCCCGCGACGTCTGGCGCGTGCCCTACGACCTCCAGAACCTCCCGCTGAACAAGCGCCTGCGCAAGAGCCTGCGCGTCATGCGGCAGCTTCGGCGCGGCGCCGCCTGGTACACCCGGCACTACACGCT
>JBFGTT010000641.1:0-2396 GCA_041565995.1 Rhodothermales bacterium | reverse complement strand
TCCCACGAACTAAAGGTGGTCCTGAAGATAGCGCGCCAGTTCGACAAACTCACCCGGCGCCAGTTCTTCGGCGCGGCGGCGGTCCCAGCCGTGCGGCAGCGCGATGCGGCGGGTGCGGGTCCAGGCGCCGAGGCTGTTGCGGAGGGTCTTGCGCCGCTGGTTGAAGGCAGCCCGGACGACCGCCCGCAGCAGGTCGGGATCGATCTCCGGGGGGAGCGGCGGCGCCTCGAAAGCCAGCCGAATAACCGCGCTGGTCACCTCAGGTTTCGGGCGGAAGACGTGGCGCGAGACGCGGAAGAGCAGTTCGGGCCGGGCGTGGAGTTGCGTCTGCACGCTGAGGATGCCGTAGTCCTTCGTGCGCGGAGCGGCCACCAGGCGCCGGGCCACCTCCAACTGCATCATCAGGACGGCCTCGTGCAGGCATCGGCGGCCCTCGAACAGGCTGAAGAGGATGGGACTGGTGATGTTGTAGGGCAGGTTGCCCACCACGTAGAGCGGCCCGCCTTTTTCATCGGCCAGCGCCGCCCAGTCCGTCGCCAGCACGTCGGCCTGCCGCACGTCGAGCGCCGGGTGCTGCGCCCGGAGATAGGCCACCGCCCGCACGTCGATCTCCAGCGCCGTCACCGTCTCGAAGCGTTCGAGCAGCAGCCCCGTCAGCGCGCCTGTGCCCGGCCCGATCTCGACGACGTGCCCGTCCGCCGGCGCCCGCACTGCCTCGACGATCTTGCGCGCCGTGTTCGGGTCGCTCAGGAAGTGCTGGCCGAGGCTTTTCTTTGGCTGGACCGGTGGCGGCATGTTCTGGTTTTCAGTTATTCGTTTCTGGTTTCCTGTAAAAAAACCAATAACCGATAACCAGAAACAAGAAACCAGAAACTAACGCAGGCGCTTGCGCCGGTTGCGGATGTAATCTTCGAAGATGAACTCGCCCAGGTTTTCGAGGCTGGCGTAGTAGGCGCGGCCCTGGTTGGCCTCGGTGAGCTGGTGGACGAAGTTTTGCAGGTACGGGTCGCGGGCGATCATGAAGGTGGTGATGGCGATGCCCTCGCGGCGGCAGATGACGGCCTCGTCGAGCACTTTGTTGACGATGCGGCGGTCGAGGCCGAAGGCGTTGCGGTACATCCGGCCGTTTTCGAAGTGACAACTGGGCTTGCCGTCGGTGATCAGGAAGATTTGCTTGTTGCGGTTTTTGCGGCGGCGCAGGATGTCGCGCGCGCGTTGCAGGCCCGAGCGCGTGTTGGTGTAAAACGGCCCCACGTTGAGGTAGGGCAGGTCTTTGACGGCCACTTCCCAGGCGTCGTTGCCGAAGGCGACGATGTCGAGCGTGTCCTTCGGGTAGCGGGTCATGATGAGTTCGGCCAGGGCCATGGCCGTCTTGCGGGCCGGGGTGATGCGGTCCTCGCCGTAGAGGATCATCGAGTGCGAGAGGTCGATCATCAGGGCCGTGGCCATGTTGGTCTGATGGTCGGTCTCGTGGACCTCGAAGTCGTCCTCCTTGAGGTTCCAGTCGTCGACGCCGGTGCGGCGGAAGGCGTTCGAGAGGGTGCCGGTGACATCGAGCAGGTGGGGGTCGTCGCCGAAGTGCCAGCCGCGTGTTTCGGGCAGGCGTTCTTCGCCCATGCCGGCGTGGGGCGTTTTGTGGCTGCCGCGCCCGCTCTTGCGCAACTGTCGGAAGATCTCTTCGAGGGAGCGCTGGCGCAGCGTGCGCTCGGTGCGGGCGGTGATCTGCAAGAGGCCCGTCTGCTCGTCTTCGCGCAGGTAGCCCCGATTTTTGAGTTCCTCGATGAAGTCGCCCAGGCCCACGCCTTCGTCGGTGAGGCCGTAGCGCTCGTCGAGCTGTGTGAGCCAGTGGAGCGCCTCGGCGGCGTCACCGGCGGTGAATTGCAAGAGTTGCTGGAAGAGGTCCAGCAGGCGCTCGAAGGTGGACAGCTCCCGCCCGTGACGCGCAGGATCCCATTTGGTGTAGCGGAACTCCATCGTCGGGGCCGGTTTTTTGGGCAGGTCTAGCCAGTACGACCGAGCGCGGCGTTTGTTTTGCGCCGATGGGGCACCTGACGGCGAAGCCGAAGCACCCGCCTACACGCCGTTGCTACCGACGGGCACCGCTACCGGCTGCGGCGCGAGGCGGCGGAAGGCGGCCTCCAGAATCATGCGCAGCACGTCGGCATAGTCGTAGCCGGCGTAGGCGGCCTGCTTGACCAAGTGGCCGTCCCAACACCAGCCGGGGTTGGGGTTGGCCTCGAGCAGGCGCGGCTGGCCGTCGGCGCCGAAGCGCCAGTCGAAGCGCGCGTAGTCGCGGCAGCCGAGGCGTTCGAAGAGCCGCAGGCTGCACATCTCGACGAAGCGCCGCACCTCCTCGGGCAAGGCGACCGGGACGGACTTGATCTTCTGCATGTAGG
>JBFGTT010000640.1:0-2405 GCA_041565995.1 Rhodothermales bacterium | reverse complement strand
CCGCATCCAACCCCCCGATCACTATCACCACTACGGCATCTGGAATCCGTGGACGCACACCGAATTCGAAGGCAAGGAAGTAGATTTCTGGAACCTGATAAAAGGGCAAGGCACCGTCCGGGCCGAACGGGTCATTGAGCAGATTGACGGACCGCTGTTCGGCGGTTTCAAAGCGCTCCTCAGCCACGTCGTCACCGATTCGCTGGAAGAGAAGGTGGCGCTCCACGAACAGTGGGAGGTCAGGGTCTGGAACGTGGATCCTGAACGAAAGGTCTGGTTGATCGATTTCGTCTCTACGCTGAATCCGGCTACCGACGCGCCGCTGACCATCAAAGCGTATCGCTACCAGGGCTTTAGTCTGCGCGCTACCGAGCAGTGGAACGACAGTACGGCCACGCTGCTGACCTCCGAAGGCTTCGATAAGAGCAACGGCAATGCCACGCGGGCACGGTGGATCGATGTAAACGGCGTTGCGGAGGTCGAGGCCGGCGCCTCCGGCGTGTTGTTCATGACCCATCCGGGGAATTATAACTTCCCGGAGCAGTTGCGCATATGGCCCGTCGGACAGAATGGCGGGGTGGAAAACGTCTACGTCAATTTCAACCCGGCCCAGGAGAGCGACTGGCAGCTGAGGCCGGGGAACACCTATGCCTTGCAATACCGCATGATGGTCTATGACGGCACCCTCACGGCGGAGCAGGCCGAGCGGTACTGGCGGGACTTCGCCAACCCGCCCGGCGTCGAGGTCCATCCGACGGGGGCGTTGGCCGGGGCCAGGGTGCTGGTCTACACCAAGAACGGCACCGGGTACGTGCACGAGAACATTCCCTACAGCGTGGAGGCCATCAAAAAGCTGGGCGCCGCGTACGGGTTCGAGGTCGTAGCCTCGGACGACCCCGCCGTGTTTACCGAAGAGAACCTGAAACCCTTTGACGCGCTGATCTTTTCCAACACCAACAACGAAACCTTCGACACGGACGCGCAGCGCAAGGCCCTGCAAGCCTACGTCCGCAACGGGGGCGGCTTCGTGGGCATTCACTCGGCCAGCGGCTCGGAACGGGACTGGCCCTGGTTTTCTAAACTCCTCGGAGGCAATTTTGTACGGCATGCACCCCGGCAGGACTTCACCGTGGAGGTCGTAGATCGAACCCATCCTTCGACGGCCTTCCTGCCCGATACCTGGCCCATCGAGGACGATGAATGCTATTATCTGAAAGAGCTTAATCCCCGCATCCGGGTGTTGCTGGCCGCCGATCTGACTACGGTGTCGGATGACGAGAAAGAACAGTTTCCGGGCACGATCTTCGGCGACCGCTTCCCCGTGGCCTGGTACCAGGAGTTCGACGGAGGCCGCCAGTGGTATACGGCCCTGGGGCACCGCTCGGAGCATTACGCCGACCCCAGGTTTATGCGGCACATCCTGGGCGGGCTGCAATGGGTGATCAACGGCGTCGCCCCCTGAGCACAACCTCCACCCCTAACCCCCAAGCACCATGGACAAGCAAAAACGCAGCGCTAACGGCCAGGGTATTTCAAGACGAGACTACCTGAAAAAATCGCTCGCGGGTACGGCGGGGCTGTTTTTAGCGCCCACCATTATCTCCTTCTCCGGGTGCGGCAATGGGGGAAGCGGCAGTTCGCCCAATGACCTCATCAACATTGCGCAAATCGGCTGTGGAAGGATCGCCAGGGGCCACGACCTCCCGGAGACGCTCAAGCACGAGAACGTACGTCTCGTGGCGGTGTGTGACCTGGACACGAAACGCATGGAGGAGGGCAAGCAGTACGTCGAGCAGTGGTACGCCGAGAACCGGGGTAGCGCCACGTACGTGGACGTACGGATGTACCAGGATTACCACGAGTTGCTCGAACAATCGGACATCGACGCCGTCGTGATCAGCACGCCGGACCACCAGCACTTCCTGCCGACCCTCGAAGCCGCGATAGCCGGCAAGGACGTCTACCTGCAAAAACCCTTTTCCTTAACCGTCGAAGAAGGCCGGATCCTGAGCGACCATCTTCAGCGGCTGGGCACGGTGTTTCAGGTGGGCAGCCAGCAGCGGTCCATTGATCCCTGGCCGCACTTCAAGCGGGCGTGTGAACTGGTACGCAATGGCCGGATCGGGGCGCTGCATACCGTCCGCGTAGGGCTTCCCGGCGACCCTCCGGGAGGCGACCCGACGCCGATGTCGGCGCCCGATTATTTCGATTACGATAAGTGGTTGGGCACGACGCCGGAAGTACCCTACACCCTGGACCGCGTGCATCCCCTGGACCGCATTCCCGGCGAGAACGTGTTGCGGGAGGGGTATTCCCGACCTGGCTGGCTGCGGTGCGAGCAGTTCTCCGCCGGGATGATTACCGGCTGGGGCGCACACCACGTCGATACGGCCCACTGGGGGATG
>JBFGTT010000639.1:0-2413 GCA_041565995.1 Rhodothermales bacterium | reverse complement strand
GCCCGGCGCCGTGCCGTCGGCGTCGGTGCGCACGGTCAGGCGCGGCAGCAGACAGAGGCCGGGCGCGGCGAGGCCGCCCAGGCGCAAAAATTCGCGGCGAGAGGGCATGGCGAGAGGGTGGATTTCGGCGTGCGGATTGCGGATTTTGCAGGGGCGGGTGCCCGTGCTCCATGGACCGAATTCGAGATGGCATTAGCAACCGGGGACGATACGGCGACGGTGCTCGGCCTCGACGTGGGCGGCACGAAGACAGCGGTGGTCGAGGGCACGCGCGAGGCCGTGATCTTGCAGCGCCGCGCCGTCGCCACCGAGGCGCACCGCCCGTTCGACGAGACCTTCCCCCGCCTGGTCGGCCTGATGGACGCGGCGCTGCGCGAGGCCGAGGCGGCAGGCCGGCGCGTGGCCGCCGTCAGCGTATCCGTCGGCGGGCCGCTGCGCATCGACGAGGGCGTGCTGATCGACCCGCCGCACCTGCCCGGCTGGCACGGCGTCCCGCTCAAGGCGCGGCTGCGCGCGCGTTTTCCGGCGCTGCCCGTCTACGTCGAGCACGACGGCAACGCCGGGGCCCTGGCCGAGTTCTACTTCGGCGTGGGCCGGGGCCGCAAAGACCTCCGGCACCTGATTTTTCTGACCTTCGGCACGGGCCTGGGCGCGGGCCTCATCGTCAACGGGCAGGTCGTCCACGGCGCCTCGGACACCGCCGGCGAGGTGGGCCACTGGCGGCTCGCGCAGGACGGGCCGGTGGGCTTCGGCAAGGCCGGCTCGTGGGAAGGCTTCGCCTCGGGCAGGGGGCTGGTGCTGCTGGCCGCCCGCCGCTTCCCGCATCGCTGGACGCCGCAGACGCCCATCCGCGACCTCGTCGCGGCGATGCTGGCCGACGACCCGGAGGCGCTCGACGTGGCCGCCGAAGCGGGTCGCTGGATGGGCCGGGGCCTGGCGCTGCTCGTCGATGCGTTCAACCCGCAGGTCGTCGTGCTCGGCTCGCTGGCGGTGGCGTTGGGGGATCGCGTGCTGGCGACGGCGCGGCGCGTGCTGGCCGAGGAGGCGCTGCCGCAAGCCGTGGCTGCCTGCCAGGTCGTCCCCGCCGCCCTGGGCGAAGGCATCGGCGACGTGGCGGCGCTGATGGCGGCGCTTGCACGGATGGGTACCTAAAGGCTGAGGACTTCATACCAAATCTCTCGCAGATGCTCCTTCGCCGCTTCGGCATGGCAGTATACATGTACTACCAGGACGTCGGACGGCATAACGCACCGCACATTCACGTGATCTATCAGCATGAGCAGGCCCTGCTCGGTATTCCGGGCGGTGAATTGCTCGAAGGATCGCTGCCGGGCCGCATGTTGCGAAAGGTGCGGGCGTGGATCGAACTCAATGATGATGCGTTGGAAGAACGATGGGAACGGGCCGTCCGCGGCGAGCCTATCACGCGAATCGACTGAACAGTCCCCGATGCAGCCAACTCCAACCATCACCCGCGCAGCACCACACGACGACCATACCCTTACGCTCACTTTTTCGAATGGAGAGCAAAGGTTGTTCGATTTCAAGCCCCACCTCGCCGTGCCGGTCTTTGTAGCGCTTCGTGACCTTGACCTGTTCCGCCAGGTACGGGTCGTGCATGGTTCACTCGAATGGCCGGGTGAGCGCGACCTCGCCTACGACATGCTCTATGTGGCGTCTACCCCGCTTCCGGCGGCAGTCGAATGACGCTCGCTATCCGCGCAGCGTGCCCGAAGAACCGGCAGGTTGAAAGCTTCCTCGGAGCACGGCCAGGCCGGCTCCTTGTGCCCACTTTAGCACCGTTCACGCGTCTGCCGTGCCGGACCTGCGCCACCTCAACGTGCTCGACTACGCCGTCGTCGCCGTCTACCTGGGGATGGTGGTCGTCGTCGGGCTGTACGTGGCCCGGTTCAACCGCAAGACCAGCGATTATTTCAAAGGCGGCGGGCACATTCCGTGGCGGCTCTCGGCCATCTCGCTCTTCGTCTCCGGCTTTTCGGCCTACATGTTCGTCAGCGCGGCGGGGCTGACGTACCGCAACGGCCTGGCGGCGCTGATCCTCTCGAGCCTGCCCGGCCCGGCCTACCTGCTCGGCTACTTCGTCTACGGACGCCTCTGGCGGCGCAGCCGCCTAGACTCGCCGATGCAGTTCCTCACGCGTCGCTACTCGCCGGGGACGACCTACTTCTACACGCTGCTCTCGGTCGTGCCCAACGTGCTCATCCTGGGGGTGCTCATCTACACCATGTGCATCTTCGTCACCGCCACGCTGGGGCTGCGGCAGGCGACGTTCGACCTGGGGCTGATGCGTCTTAACGGCTTCCAACTGACGCTGCTGGCGACGGGCCTGGTGATGGTCTTCTACACGCTGCTGGGTGGGCTGTGGGCCGTGATGGTGACCGACGCCTTGCAG
>JBFGTT010000638.1:0-2419 GCA_041565995.1 Rhodothermales bacterium | reverse complement strand
CGGCGCGGCGGCCACGCGCCGGTAGATCGATTGCAGCGACACGTTGCTTGCCGTCTGGATGTGCGTAGGGGGGCCAACGCCGAAAGGCCGTATCCCCTTTTCAGCGATACGGCAACGGCGAGGGATGAGACGAGGCAGCCGGGTGGAGGTTCTCGAAAAATGGGCGAAGCGCACCCGCCCGGCGGGCATTTCGGCGACGTTTCACGTGAAACAGTTGGGGGCGCCGGAGCGCCGCGAAAAACCGCCGATGTTTCACGTGAAACATCGTGAAACACGCTATAGGGGCGCAGAATCGCCCGAAAGGGCGGGGCGGACGAAGCCGCCGGCGCGTTCGAGCCGCCGCCGCGCCTCGCTGGCATCGACGCCGGCCAGCGCTATCACCAGCGCCGTCTTGACATGGCCGTCGGCCTGCTGCAGCACCGCCGAGGCTTCGTCGTAGGCCAGCCCCGTCACGGTCATCACGGTGCGCTTCGAGCGCTCGACGAGCTTCCGGCTGGTCATCTGCAAATCCACCATCATGTTCTGGTACACCTTGCCCAGGCGAATCATCGCCGCCGTGGTGATCATGTTGAGGACCAGCTTCTGCGCCGTGCCGCTCTTCATCCGCGTCGATCCCATAACCACCTCCGGACCCACCACCGGGCAGATCGCCACGTCGACGTCCAGATTGAACTCCGAGCGCGGGTTGCAGGTGACGTAGAGCGTCTTGCAGCCGATTTCGCGGGCGTAGCGAACGGCCCCGACCACGTACGGCGTGCGGCGGCTGGCGGCGATGCCGCAGACCACGTCGGGCGGCGCCACACCCGCCTCCCGCAGCGCCAACGCGCCGTCATCCTCCACGTCCTCGGCGCCCTCCTGCGAGCGAAAAACCGCCGCCGGGCCGCCGGCTATCACCCCCTGCACCATCTCCGGCGGCGAGCCGAACGTGGGCGGGCACTCCGAGGCGTCGAGGATGCCCAGCCGCCCGCTCGTGCCGGCGCCGACGTAAAAAAGCCGCCCGCCCAGCCGGAAAGCCTCCACTACGATCCCTACGGCCTGCTCGACGTACGGCAACTCCTCCCGCACGGCGATGGGCACCCGGTGGTCTTCGGTGTTGATGATCTCCAGAATTTCGCGGATCGACGCGGTGTCGATGCACATGGACCGGGGATTGCGCTGCTCGGTGGCGAGGGCCTGGAGTTCGGAGAAGAGCGAGGAGTCCTGCATCAAGCCGCTGGATTGGGGAGAAGCCGGCGGTGGGCACGCCGCCAGAGGAAAAACGCGAAAAACAGGCCTCCAACCAGCAGAGCCAGCCAGAAGGTCCGCAGCCGCCAGTCCGGCGCGAAGCGCAGGGGCGCGGCGTCGCCGTAGAAGACGGGGGCGGCCCAGAAGAACGGGCTGGCGGTGGTGCGCGTGGCGCCCTCCAGAAAAGCCATCTGGGCGCGTTGCAGGGCGACGTCTTTGGGCAGGCCCTGCCTCAGGTGGCGGTAGAAGCCGTCGATGAGCCGCACGGAGGCCGCGTCTTCGGCGAACCAGGAGGTCGCCAGCGAGCTTTCCACGCCCATCGCGCGGAAGGCGTACTGGAGGCCAGCCATGCCCTCGCCGCTCTGCAACACGCCGCGCGCGGTGTTGCACCCGCTGAGCACGACGAGCCGGGCCGCCAGCGCCTGCCGCTGGATCTCGTGGACGAACAAGCGGCCGTCGTGCCCGCCGTCGTCCGCGTCGGCGGAGAGCAGGACGGCGTTTTGCAGCGGCGAGGCGTCGTCGAGCCGTGTGTGCGAGGCCAGGTGCAGGATCTTCGCGCGGGGAGCCAGGTCCAGGAAGGCCGATTCGGTGGCCTCGGCGTCGAGCCGCGTCTGCGTCTTGCGAAAAAGCCGTCGGATGGCGCGGATTTCGTCCACCACGGCGGGCAAGTCGATCAGGGCGGCGTCTGCGGTCTCGGCGTCGCGCACCGTCATCGTGCGCCGGACGCCGGAGAAGGAGGTCTTGCCGAAGGCGACGACGTCGTAGGCGGCGCGCGGCGCCTCGGCGGCGGCTTCGGCCAGCAGCAGCGAAGCCGCCAGCTCCACCGAGATGGCATGCTTGCGGACCAGGTACGGCGCCGTCTGGTAGGCGTATGGATCCGTTTCCTCCTCGACGAGCATGCCGAAGGGCAGCAGGAACAGCGGGCCGTCGGGGATGACGACGAGGCGCGCGGCCTCCGGGACGTGCGCGGCGGCAGGCGCGAAGAGCAGGTCGTAGAGGCGCTTGAGCACCGGCAGCGCGTAAAGCATGGTGTTGAAACGCACCGCCTCCTGCCCGGCGGTGAGTACCGGACTGACCTGCTCCAGCAGCGCGGCCACGTCCTGCGCACTCGCCGGCAGCGGAAAGGCGTGCAGCGTGTCGGGGGTGAGCAGGAAGGCGTAGGAGCGCGCGGGCCGCTCCAGCACGGACGACCAGG
>JBFGTT010000637.1:0-2423 GCA_041565995.1 Rhodothermales bacterium | reverse complement strand
GGCATCAGCGGCATCCGGCAACTGCTCTCCGGCGCGACGATCACCTCGCTCCTGGGCGGCGTCTTTTCGGTCTTCAACCTGGCGCTGCTTTTCTACTACGACGCGCGCCTGGCGCTCTGGGCGCTGGGGCTGACGGTGCTGGCGCTGCTGCTGACGCTGGCGGCCAGCTACGCCCAACTCTACTACCAGCGCGACGTGGCCGACCTGCAATCGCGCCTCTCGGGCCGGGTGCTGCAATTCATCACCGGCATCACCAAGCTGCGCGTGGCCGGCGCCGAGAGCAAGGCCTTCGAGATCTGGGCCGAGGGATTCAGCACCCAGCGCCGGTTGCAATTCAAGGCCCGGCGCGTGGGCAACACGCTGACCACCTTCAACGCCGTCTTCCCGGTGCTCTCGATGATGGTCATCTTCGCGGCGATGATTGCGCGGGAGGACGCCGTGATGGCCACGGGCGACTTCATCGCCTTCAACGCCGCCCTGGGCAGCTTCACCACCTCGATGCTCTCGATGACGGGCGCCTTCGTGGCGGTGCTGACGGCCATCCCCATCTACGAGCAGGCCCGCCCGGTGCTCGAATCGCTGCCCGAAATCGACCACACGAAGGCCGTGCCCGCCTCCTTGCGCGGCGAGATCGAGATCCAGCACATCGCCTTCCGCTACGACCCGAATGGGCCGCTGGTGCTCCACGACGTGTCGCTGAACGTGCAGCCGGGCGAGTTCGTAGCCCTCGTCGGGCCCTCAGGATCGGGCAAGTCCACCATCCTGCGCCTGCTGCTGGGCTTCGAGGAGGCCGAGGCCGGGTCGATCTACTACGACGGGCAGGACCTGGCGGGCCTCGACATCCAGGCCGTGCGCCGGCAGATGGGCGTGGTCCTGCAAAACGGCCGGCTCATGTCCGGCGATCTGTTCACCAACATCACCGGCTCGTCGATGGCGACGATGGACGACGCCTGGGAAGCCGCGCGCATGGCGGGCCTCGACGCAGACATCAAGGAGATGCCCATGGGCATGCACACGGTCGTCAGCGAGGGCGGCACCACGCTCTCGGGCGGCCAGCGCCAGCGCCTGCTCATCGCGCGCGCCATCGTCAACCGCCCGCGCATCCTCTTCTTCGACGAGGCCACCAGCGCCCTCGACAACCGCACGCAGGCCATCGTCAGCGAGAGCCTCGAACGCTTACAGGCCACGCGCATCGTCGTGGCGCATCGCCTCAGCACCATTATCAACGCAGATCGCATCTGCGTGATGGACAAAGGACGGGTTGTTCAACAGGGGACCTACGAGGAGCTGCTCGCGCAGGGCGGCGTCTTTGCGGACCTCGTCAAGCGACAACTCGCATAGCCGAACTTTCAACAAACCTGGTCCTTGTCATGCGTATCTCGAAAGCAACCTCCGCTGCCCGCCCCGTCGCCCTGGCGGCGATGCTGCTGGCGGCGCTCGTCGTCGCCGTAAGCGGTTGCGGCGGGCCCAAAGACGTGGCGCAAGAACGCGCCCTCCGCGCCGAAGCCGCCGACGAACTCCTCATCGGGGCCGCCTGGCCCTGGGCCTCGCGCGGCGAGGGCATGTACTGGAACGGCATGAAGATGGCCGTCGATGAGATCAACGCCGACGGCGGCGTGCTGGGCCGGCCCCTGCGCGTGATCAAAGAAGACGACAAGGAGTCGGTCAACGAAGGCCGGCTCGTGGCCCAGCGCCTCTCCGACAACCCGGACGTCGTCGCCGTCGTGGGGCATCTCAACTCGCACGTGTCCATCCCGGCGGCGGCCATGTACGAGGCGGCGGGGCTGCTGATGATCACGCCCGCCTCCACCAGCCCCGAACTGACCCGCAAGGGCTTCCGGCGCGTCTTCCGCAGCGTCAATAGCGACGAGAAGATCGGCGGGCAGATGGTCGAGTTCGCCCGCGCCACGGGCTACCACCGCGTCATCATCTGCTACGTGCGCAACGCCTACGGCCTGGGCCTGGCCAACGCCTTCGAGCAGCACGCCGACGCCGCCGGCCTCCAGATCGTCGACCGGCAATCCTACGACCCGGCGGTGGCCGAGACGCCGAGCAGCTTTGCGCGCATGATCCGAGAGTGGAAGAACCACGAGTTCGACGCCATCTTCCTGGCCGGCATGGCGCCGCAGGCGGGCTACGTCGTCAAGCACGTGCGCGCCGCCGGCATCAAGGCGCCCATCTTCGGCGGCGACGCGCTCGACACGGCGGAACTGCTCAGCAGCGCCGGCACCGACGCCGAGGGTGTGGTCGTCGCCTCGATCTTCCATCCGGACAACCCCCGGCCCGAAGTGCAACGCTTCAACGACCGCTTCAAGGCTACCTACGGCGTCCTGCCGGACTCGTGGGCCGCGCGCGGCTACGAGGCCATCCGGCTGCTGGCCGCCGCCATGGAACGCGCCGGCTCGCCCGCGCCTGACCGCGTG
>JBFGTT010000636.1:0-2431 GCA_041565995.1 Rhodothermales bacterium | reverse complement strand
GGCTTCGGCGCCAAAGGCGGCGCGCACTGGGAGGAGCACGTCATGCCCCACGTCGCCTCGATCACCGGCACCATCAACGTCGTAGACACCACCAACGTCCGATGGCCGGAGGACCAGAGTAAGATCAACCTCCTCGCCGTCTACACGTATCATCTCAAGCCCGGCAAAGAGCAGGCTTTCACGCAGGCCGTCGGCAAGATCCACAAAGCCATCGTCGAGCACAAGTACCCTACCTACTACGGCTTCGACTGGACCGCGATCGGGCCGGGCGGGCAGACCGTCAGCCTCGTCCTGCCCTTCGAGAACTGGGCGGCCATGCAGGGGCCGGAAGAAGAACTGGGCGCTTTCCTGGTGCGGGCGATGGGCCAGGAAGAAGCCATGAAGACGTTCGAGCAGTTCGACAGCACCTACCACGCCAGCGAAAGCATGGTCGTCCTGCTGCGCCGGGACCTCTCGGTGCTGCCGCAGATGTAATACCTGTTCCGAGGGACGACGGACGACTGACGACGGACGAACGATGGGGCACGAAAGGGGGACCGTCCATCCCCGGATCGAGTCTGGGGCAGGGGGAGTCCGGGGCAGGGGGAGTCCGGGGTACGCTCGGTCGTCCTGGCAGCGTCTCGCCCGTAGGGCACAACGTGGGTTAATCCGTCGCATCGTCGATGTGTTTTGGGTGAATACGTCCGTCCGGCGCGCCGGTCCGTGGGTGCGCGGCGTCCGGCGCGCGTTCCGCAGCAAACGACGCCCGCCGAAAATCGGCTCTATTTGCGCCTGAAGACGTTTTTTTACCCGGCAGGTTACTCCCGTGGCGGGGAAAAAACGGTCCCCCGGTCGCGGCGCCGCTCCGCGCCGGGAACCGTTCTTTACAAACATATTAAAATCAGCATTCTAACAAAAATTAAAGTGGCAATTATCGGAGCAATTTCGTAAGTTGAGATGATTTGCGACACCCGCCCGGATCTTCCCTCAAGACCACACGCATGGAGCCAAAGAACGACCGCATCATCCCGATCAACATCGAGGAGGAGATGAAGTCCTCCTACATCGACTACTCGATGTCGGTGATTGTCAGCCGCGCGCTGCCCGACGTGCGCGACGGCCTCAAGCCGGTGCATCGCCGCGTGCTCTACGGCATGAGCGAACTGAGCCTCTCGGCGGGCGCCGCTTACAAGAAAAGCGCCCGCATCGTCGGTGAGGTTCTGGGTAAGTACCACCCGCACGGCGACTCGGCGGTCTACGACACGATGGTGCGCATGGCGCAGGAATTCTCGCTGCGCTACCCGCTCGTCGACGGGCAGGGCAACTTCGGCTCCATCGACGGCGACGCGGCGGCGGCCATGCGTTACACCGAGGCCCGCATGACGCGCCTGGCCGAGGAGATGCTGCGCGACCTCGACAAGGACACGGTCGAGTTCCAGGAAAACTTCGACGGCTCGCTCCAGGAGCCGACGGTGTTGCCGGCGGCCGTGCCCGGCCTGCTGGTCAACGGCGGCGACGGCATCGCCGTGGGCATGGCCACCAAGATCCCGCCTCACAACCTCGGCGAGGTCGTCGACGCGACGATCGCCTACATCGACCATCCGGAGATCGACACGAAGGGGCTGCTCGAACACCTGCCCGGCCCCGACTTCCCCACCGGCGGCATCATCTACGGCCACGCCGGCGTGCAGGAAGCCTACCACACGGGCCGGGGCCGCGTGGTCATGCGTGCGCGGATGCACGAGGAAGAGATCCGCCCCGGACGCCCGGCGCTCATCGTCACCGAGATTCCTTACCAGGTCAACAAGAGCGCGCTCCTGGAGAAGATTGCCTACCTGGCCCGCGAGAAGCGCATCGACGGCATCAGCGACCTGCGCGACGAGAGCGACCGCGACGGCATGCGCATCGTCGTCGAACTCAAGAAGGACGCCGTGCCGCTGGTGGTGCAGAACCAGCTCTACAAGTATTCGCAGTGCCAGCAGACCTTCGGCGTCAACATGGTGGCGTTGGTGGCCGGGCGTCCGCGCACGCTCACGCTCAAAGACGCCCTCCGGCACTTCGTCAACCACCGCCACGAGGTCGTCACGCGGCGCACGCGCTACCTGCTGCGCAAGGCCGAAGAGCGCGCCCACCTCCTCGAAGGGCTTAAAATCGCGCTCGACCACCTCGACGCCGTCATCACCATCATCCGCCACAGCGACGACACCGACGAGGCCCGCCGCAACCTGGTGGCCGGCGTCTATCCGGCGAAGCTCACCCCGCCGCAACGCGAACGCCTCGGCCTGCCGGCGCAGCCGCCCGGTGCGCGCGACCACGGCCGCGCGACGTGGCTCAGCGAGGCGCAGGCCGACGCTATCCTGGCCCTCCGCCTGAGCCGCCTGACGGGCCTGGAACGCCAGAAAATCGAGGCCGAATACCGCGACGTGCTCCAGGAGATCGAGCGCCTGCGCAG
>JBFGTT010000635.1:0-2437 GCA_041565995.1 Rhodothermales bacterium | reverse complement strand
CATCTCTTCGCTCAAGTCCCAGAGGCGCCGCGCCACGTCTTCGTCGTACGAAATCCGCGAAGACCGCCGTTCCTTCATCTCGTCGAAATACTGGGCGGTGACGCCTTCGAGGGCCGGATCGACGGCCAGGCGCGCGACGGCGCGGGCGCTCCTGGCCGGACGGGTCATCAGCAGCTTGAAGGGCCGCATGATGAGGCTGATGGGGTTGGCGCTGCGGTTCCAGATGTTGGTGGCTACCACGCCGGGATGCAGGCAGGTGGCCGTCACGCCGGCGCCTTCGAGCCGCCGCGCCAGCTCGTAGGTGAAGAGTACGTTGGCCAGCTTCGACTGCCCGTAGGCCCGCTGCCAGTTGTAGTTTTCCGCCAGGCCCGGATCAGCGAAATGGATGGTGTTGCCGAAGTGCGCATTGGAACTGACGTTGACGATGCGCGCCGGGGCGCTTGCCTTGATCACGTCGAGCAAGAGGTTCGTCAGCAGAAACGGCGCCAGGTGGTTGACGGCCCAGGTGGTCTCGACGCCGTCTTCGGTTTCGGTGCGCCGGGGCAGGTACAGCCCGGCGTTGTTGACGAGCACGTCGAGCCGCGTGTGCGCGCGCTTGAAAGCCTCGGCCAGCGCCCGGATCTGCCGCTGCGAGGCGAAGTCCGCCGTCAGCAGTTCGACCGCCTCGTTGCCGCTTTGTTGGACGATTTCGGCGCGGGCCGGCTCGCCGCGTTCGCGGTTGCGGCACGCCATCACCACGCGCGCGCCGCCTTCGGCCAGGAGCTGCGCCGTCGCCTTGCCGATGCCCGAATTGGCGCCGGTGACCAGGATGGTTTTAGCGCCGAGGTTGCTGCCAGCCATAACGCTCTATCGGTTATTGGGAATTGGAAAATAGGAAATGACTATCCCTCACCATTTTCTATTTCCCATTTTCCATTACGAAATCGCTCTCCGCAAGGCCGCCACGTTGTCGGCCACCGAGCCGGGGCCTCGGAAGACGGCGCTGCCGGCCACGACCACGTCGGCGCCGGCCTCGACCACGGCGCGCACGTTCGAGGGTTTGACGCCGCCGTCGACCTCCAGGTACGCCCTCGAACCGACGCCGTCGAGCAGGCGGCGGGCGCGGCGGATTTTGTCGGTGCTCTGCGGGATGTACGCCTGCCCCCCGAAGCCGGGGTTGACCGACATGATCAGCACCAGGTCTACGTCCGGCAGCACCGCTTCCAGGGCGACGAGCGGCGTGGCCGGGTTGAGCGTCACGCCCGCCTGCGCGCCGCATTCCTTGATCTGCTGGACCGTCCGGTGCAGGTGTGTGCAGGCTTCGACGTGGACGGTGATGATGTCCGCGCCGGCCTCGGCGAAGGCTTCGACGTAGCGCTCCGGCGTCTCGATCATCAGGTGCACGTCGAGCACGCTGCCGCGTGCTTCCCGCAGCGGCCTGAGCGCGCGCACGACGAGCGGGCCGATGGTGATGTTGGGGACGAAGTGGCCGTCCATTACGTCCACGTGCAGCCAATCTGCGCCGGCGTCCAGGGCTTCGCGGGCGTGCGCCTCCAGACGGGCGAAGTCGGCCGAGAGAATGCTCGGAGCGAGGATCATCCGATTGCGGATAGTAGATTTCGGATGGTGGATCGGGTGCCTCAAGAGACCCATCCGCAATCCGCATTCCGAAATCCGCAATTAAAAGACGGTTTTGAAGAGGGCCACGCCCAGGGCGATGAGGACGGCGTTGACCAGTGCGATGGGCAGCAGGTACTTCCAGCCGATGGTCATGAGCTGGTGGTACTTGAAGCGCGGCAGCGTCCAGCGCACCCAGATGAACAGGAACGCGAAGAAGCTGACCTTCGCCATGAGGGCCAGGAACTGGAAGACGCCCAGCAAGAAGCTGCCTGCCAGGCCGGGGAAGGCTTCCAGCAGCAGCGGCTCGAACGGGATCAGGTAGCCGCCGAAGAACAGCGTGGCGATGACGAACGAGGCCACGAACCAGTTGACGTACTCGGCCAGGAAGAACATGCCGAACTTCATGCCGCTGTACTCGGTGTGGTAGCCGCCCACGAGTTCCTGCTCGGCCTCCGGCAGGTCGAACGGCGTGCGGTTGGTCTCGGCGAAGGCGGTGATGATGAAGATGATGCAGCCGACCGGGTTGCGGAAGACGTTCCAGCCCAGCACGGCCCAGCCGCTGGCCTGGTTCTCGACGATGTCCACCAGGCTCAGCGAGCCGGCAATGAGCACCACCGAGACCACCGCCAGGCCCATCGAGAGTTCGTAGGAGATCATCTGAGCCGCCGACCGCAGGCCGCCCAGGAGCGAAAACTTGCTGTTGCTGCTCCACCCGGCCAGCGTCACGCCGTAGACCGAGATCGAGGTCAGCGCCAGGATGATCAGCACGCTTACGCCTACGTCGACGATCACGAAGCCGCGCGCGAACGGGATCACCGCCGGCACCGTCATGGCGATG